>NZNR01000052.1 GCA_002694955.1 Planctomycetaceae bacterium | reverse complement strand
GTGGTGCGATCACCACTTCCGTTAATGCATTTTTCAAGTCAATCCTCGAGGTGCGGCTCCCTGTCAAGGCAAGTAGCTTCATTGGAGGTGCCACTTGTATGCCGGAGGTACTCAATTTGAGGATATAGAAATGTGGACTTGCTTGAAATCCCTCGGAGTCCATGGGTACGGCACCTGTAACAAGAGTGTTCACGCTGTCAGCACCGGTGACCCAAGGACACTGACCATCTAAGGACCACCCTGTGTTCTTTCTTCTCGCAGTAAGGATTGGCCGCCGCAGATGTTGTCGGCTAGTGGTTAGCTGGGATATGCCAACAGTCGTAAATTGTCGTCCAGTCGCCAGGTCAGGAAGAAACCTCGCTCGAATTTTTTCGTTACCCTTCGATATGATGCGGACGGCGCTCGCCCATTGCGTGAGAGCTAAAGCAGTTGTGAGACAACAAGATGAAACGGCGACTAAAAGTCGCATAATGTCTTCTTCCGAAGCCTCTGTTCCGCCATCCTTTTTTTTTATCCAGCCCGCTAAACAGCCGTGAGAAGCAAGGATAGAGAAGGCACCACTTTTCCAAGGCCCTAATTCTCTTGTTTTTGCATCAACGAACTTGATTTCTCGACAGAGTTCTGCCAGTGATGAGCCGGTCGGAAATTGAGGAGGAGCATACGTCATAGATTGTCATAATATAGCTTGTTTTATGAATGTGCGAGCACTTGATCGTACATGTCTACCCCGCAGACTGCTTGCCCGAGCAGTCGCCGTGGTACCACGATATACTATTCTTTCTGGCTGGTGCCCTGCCATCTCCTTCCCCACACTTGGAGTTACACCGTGAGCCGCATAGACAAAAAAGTTGATCAAAATAGACGACCGAATGATTTGAATGTACACCAACAGACGCTTGCTCTGGATGAACTTTCTCCTCAGTCACTTTATGCAAAGTGCACAGCATTGGCTCAAAATCTTTGGTGGAGTTGGCATCCTGAAGTGACGAACCTGTTTCGAGATTTGGATCCAATTCGCTGGAGACAACTTGATCATAACCCGATTGCGTTACTAGCAGAGTTCACCCCAGAACGTCTCGAATCCCGTGCTGCTGAGCTGGTCCTATACAGCCGAATTAATCAAGCACATAGACGACTCAAAGAGTATCTTTTGGCTGATTCAACGTGGAGTAATGTTCATGCAGGTGTACTTGGTTCCAAGCCAGTTGTTTATTTTTCTGCGGAGTTTGGCATCCATGAGTCAGTACCAATTTATTCCGGAGGCCTTGGCGTCCTGGCTGGTGATCACGTCAAGAGTGCGAGCGGCCTTGGTATTCCTCTCGTTGCTGTTGGCCTTTTCTATAACCAAGGATACTTCAGGCAACAGCTAGATGGTGATGGATATCAGCATGAGGAGTATTTGGACTCTCGAGTGGAGTTGCTTCCAATTGAGTCTGCTACCGATAACAACGGCAACCCAATTACAGTCACAGTGGAAACTCGTTCAGGGCCAATACATGCGAAGGTTTGGGGAATGGCAGTTGGTCGCGCCAAGCTTTTTCTTTTGGATTGTGATATCGAAGGAAATGATCCAGAAGATCGTGAGTTAACAAGTCGGCTGTATGGCGGTGACACAAGGACTCGGATTCGACAGGAAATGGTTTTAGGCGTTGGGGGTGTCAAGGCTCTACGGGCACTTGGAATTTTCCCAGGCGTGTATCACCTCAATGAGGGGCACTCAGCATTCGCTACATTCGAAGTTGTTCGTGGCCGTATGGACCGAGACGGATATTCGTTTGACGAATCAGTGAGTCAGGTGGCTCGTCAAACCATTTTTACAACACATACCCCGGTGCCAGCCGGTCATGATCGATTTGATAGTGGGCTGATCGAGGAGCATCTTGGTCCAACTCGTGATGCACTTGGCATATCACATGATGAACTAATGTCATTTGGGCGTGTTGAACCTCATAACCACGATGAGCCGTTCTGCATGACTGTGCTCGGTCTTAAGTTATCCCGTCGGGCTAATGCCGTGAGCGCACTGCATGGTCATGTAAGTCGACGTATGTGGTCAGGTCTGTGGCCTACTCGAGATGAGGAGGAAGTACCTATTGGGCACATTACTAACGGTGTCCACGTGCAAAGTTGGCTTTCTTGGCAGATGCTTCAGCTTTATGATCGGCTGTTTCCTTCTGGTTGGGTGAGCCGTATGGGTGAACCGGACGTCTGGCAGAAAATTTACGATGTTGACCCCGGTGAACTATGGGAAACTCATTATGCATTGAAAAATCTCTTGCTCCAATTCGTTCGACGGCGAGTGGCAAGGCAATGTAATCGTCGAGGAGAAAGTAGCGAATCGATTGAAACTGCTCATTCGATGCTAGATCCAAATGTGCTGACGATCGGTTTTGCAAGACGTTTTGCCACGTACAAAAGAGCAGCACTGTTTTTGACTCAACTCGATAGGCTCCATGAATTAGTGTGTGATAAGCACAGGCCGATTCAAATTATTTTTGCAGGAAAGGCTCATCCAGCGGATGAGCCAGGAAAGGCCCTTATTCAAAAAATTGCTAACCTACGACATGATTCACAGTTAGCCGGAAGAATCGTCTTTGTTGAAGATTATGATATCAACGTGTGTCGGCATCTTATTCAGGGTGTTGATGTTTGGCTCAATAATCCAAGACGTCCACTAGAGGCTTCTGGTACAAGTGGCCAAAAAGTAGTCCTCAATGGTGGCGTCAACTGCTCTATTTTAGATGGGTGGTGGGCTGAAGCATTCAATGGGAGAAACGGATTTGCGATAGGCCGCGGAGAAACCCACGCCCACGATGACATCACTGATCAGCGTGACGGAGAGGCTTTGTTCGATGTGCTCCAACACGAAGTTGTTCCACTGTTTTACGAAAGAGACGTAGATGGGCTTCCGCGCGACTGGATCAAAATGATGATGCACTCTATTTCATCATTAGCCTGGAGGTTCAGTGCACATCGAATGGTCATGGATTATGCCAAGAATTGCTATGTCCCTGCAGCTGGGGGTCTGTCCTGTGACATGGATCATCGCTAGGAGACCAACCGGCGTTAAGCTGCCTGAGTGCGGCGTAACTCATGATATGGCGTAGACTTCAGAAGAATGCATCCACGAAGCATTTCTGGCTTTCCAGGGCTGCCAACGGCAGCTGTTGGGCAAGCGATAATACCACTTAGTCGGTTCCACGTTTCTCGGAGGGCAAACGGAACGGAGCAGGCGCTTACATTTCCTGCTTGCTCAGTCAGTCCATTTATAAGCTCACCACCGATCCCATACTCTTCGAGCTTCATTCCTGTGAAGCGTACAATGCCAGTACCCGCTTGATGAGGAACAACATAGTCAACCTCGCATCTGGAGAGACTTGACGCCTCGAGCGCTGAAGCAACAGCAGCTGACATTTGTCGTGGAGCAGTGTCGGCAATAGCCATGCCATCAAGCGTGTAAACAATCCGTTCATCGGCATGTGTCACTCCACCGTTTGGCAATGGTATTGGGACGTTTGTTCGCCTTTCGAAATCAAAGGCGGGATACTCAATTGGTTCACGCCGAGCATCTGCGTGTAAGAGTTCGAAGTGTGCAGGGTGCCGATGACTCGCTAATGGAGCAAGAAGTGTTGCCGATGCCATGTCACCAAAGAGACCAGCTGTTTGACTACAACTGTAATCCGTGATCCGACTTATGCGACTCGCTGCCACGATGAGTACGAATTCATTATTTTGTAGATTAAGGTGAGAGGCCCAACGTCGCTGAATCAGGCTCAAGGATCGACTGTAACCACAACAAAACCAGTTGATACCAAGAGTTCGTATATGCGGTACCTTCAGCCGTTTTGCTAGTTGTCGGGCTGCATGTTGCGGTCGTTCGTGCCTAGCTTGTGGTTTTTCAAGAAAACGATCTGCAACGGATGGTGGTAAAAAGGAAGGGGAGGCAAATAATATGCCCCGGCAGTCGTTGAGATTGCAGCCAGTCTCGGTTTGCAGTTTCCGAACAACGCGGACACCCATTGTGACTTCGTCTTCTAAAGAAATTGCTCTGGCCTCAATGCCTGTATGACGACTGAATTTTCTTGGCATCGTTTCGCCAAACCAGGCGTTATTCAATATCCAAGACGGTCGGTGTACAGAAACAGCTGAAATACCAAGCCGAGTTTTGTTTTCTTGTATGTCCATCAAGCTTTCTAACCTCTTCTGAAACGTAAACCGCATGGATAGTGGCAATACGAAACATCTGGTGCTAGCCGAAAAAACATTTATTTCGTCGATTTAGGATGTTTTTTCGTGCATGAACGACCTGAAACGCGTGCAATACTTACTTCGGGAATACTTTCGATTTTTCCGAGATGCAAGTTTTCCTGAGAAAAAGTGTTCTTTTCCGGGGTAAATTCATGGTTCGTGTCGTATTGACAGTATTAGTAGCCGCTGGATTCTTCATTACGGGAGACATTCAAGCGGTTGTAAGCGGATGCCAGCAGGGATGGATGGCTGCTCNAGATCGCGCTTTGAGTCTCTGGAGTCCAAAGNAATCAANGACGGCAATTGGCCCTGACGGACNAGAACAACAGNACAGTCATAAAAATGACTTATCCAAANGAATGGAATATGCCGTAACACCTTCTAAAGAACGCCTCCCACCAGAGGCAGCCCGGTCAATTAATCAAAGAGAGTTGGTTGCAGGCAGTCGCCTAGTCTTGTGGCTGGTCCAAAAGGAAACCGTCTCTGTAACGCAGTTCGATGTTATTGATCCACAGTCAGGGGAGGTTTTAGTTACTCCACCGGGTAACTCTTCATGCTTACCGAAGAGGGGGCGTATAGACATGAATGCACTTCGAGAGGGAGGCGAGATCTCGGTACGCTATACCCATAACGAGCAGTCACATTACAGAAAATCTGTTGCCGCTGCACAGCATGAGACTTTAGGAGCAATCCTCGGAATTCAACACAGTCGCGCTGGGCAGAACTAGGTNTTGCGAGAGCTAGGTTACCAACCAAACTTAGCTCTCACTCGATGTTTCTGCAGGTGCAGAGTTTTCAGNATCGGAAACCTGTTTCTTGGAGAGACCAATTTTTCGTTCTTCGATATCAACACGAAGAATTTTCACATCAATCGGGTCACCTACCTGAACCAATTCCTCTGCGTTTTCGATTTTGTCGTCAGACAATTCCGAAATATGTAGAAGCCCTTCGAGCCCATCTTCAAGGCCGACAAAAACACCAAAATTAGTAATCTTGGTAATCGTTCCATGAACAACATCATCGACCTTGTATCTATCAGGGATATCTGCAGTCCATGGATCATCCTGCATTTGTTTCAGCCCTAACGCGATACGCCGTCGCTGTTGGTCAACAGATAAAACCTTGCACTCAATCTCTTGCCCCTTATCGACCATTTCACTTGGATGGGTGACTTTGCGTGTCCAAGACATATCGGTGACATGGAGGAGGCCATCGATACCCTCATCAATTTCAATGAAGGCNCCGTAGTTTGTTAGATTTCTAACTACACCTTTAACAATGGCTCCAGGTGGATAGTCTGCTGCCACCTTTTCCCACGGATTCTGCTGTGTTTGCTTCATGCCGAGTGAAATTTCTTGCTTGTCCTCATTGATAGCGAGCACAACAACCTCNACTTCATCACCGGGTGAAACAAGTTCGCTCGGGTGGCTTACTCGCTTTGTCCAACTCATTTCACTGATGTGAACCAGTCCTTCAACGCCATCTTCAAGTTTCACAAAAGCACCGTAACTCATTACGTTCACGACTGCACCCTTGCAGACCGTTTCGACAGGATATCTTTCAGCTACCTTCGCCCATGGGCTCGGTGTTCGCTGTTTCATACCAAGTGCAATCTTNTCACGATCNCGGTCAATGTGCAGTACCTGAACTTCGATCTCCTGATCAATTGAAACCATTTCACTTGGGTGACCAATTCGTCCCCAACTCATGTCTGTAATGTGAAGCAAGCCGTCGATGCCCCCCAGGTCGACAAATGCGCCGAAGTCNGCAATATTTTTCACAATCCCACGGCGGACCTGTCCATTCTCAAGTGTTTCCATGAGTTGTTTCTTTCGCTCAGATCGTTCCTGTTCAATAAGCGCTCGACGAGAAACAACAATATTTCGGCGTGCTTCGTCAATTTTCAAAACGAGGCACTGAATTGCCCTGTTGCAATAGTCACCTATATCAGCGGGACGCCTGATATCAACTTGGCTTGCTGGTAGGAAAACATTCACACCAGCGATGTCAACAAGGAGGCCACCTTTGATTTTTCGAAGTACGAATCCTGTTACAACATCATCTTCATGAACACTTGACATAACGCGCAGCCAGTCTTCGATTCGACGAGCCTTGCGTTTAGAGAGAGTTATGAGGCCTCTGTGCTCATCAACAATGTTCTCCTCAATGTCCTCAAGAAGAACCTTGATGACGTCCCCAACTTCTGGCGCGGGTTCTGTTTCATCCCATTCGTTCCGCGGTATGTGNCCCTCACTCTTGTATCCAACATCAACAAGTACAAATTCATCGTCAACTCGTAAAATCTTTCCTTCAACAACGCTATTGATTGCAAGAGAGGGCGCCTGACCAACATCAAAGTCGGCAGCATCACTTCCGCCCATTGCCAAATCAATTTCTTGTTCGAGTTCATCTCCTAAGTCAAGTTCACGGATAAGATTTCGGTTGACCATACGTTCGCGGGGTTAGAGGAATAAATTAGGTTAAAATGCTTTCAGCTAGTCTTTCTCAACAACAAGAGTTGTCGGATTTCCTCGCTGATGCAAGTCTGGAAGTCTAGCAGGAGGATCAATGCTGAACAATTGATGTGCATTCCTTGCGATGAAAAGACAAAGACGCATCTCCTAGACTTCCCAAACGCACCAATACGGCAGCTTGGTGTCGAACAGGCCTGAACCTGCCGATTGCTCAAATATGATGCAATTTCCCAAACAAATCAGAAGGTTTGAAGATCTCTGCCGAAGGGATCTCCTGCGTCTATTTGCAACCACAGTTGGAGGAGTGATTTCATGCAGCCAATTGCATGGGCAGTTTCAAGAGACCTCGTTAAGTAGCCATGCACCTCAGTTTGGTGACTCAGGTATTCAGCGATACCGGGTTGGTGTTCGTGTTTTAGCCCACGGTGGACCATGTCGAGATATTTACGCGACAATGCCAGTGCCTATGGATTGGCCAGAGCAGAGAGTNCGAATAATCGACGAAGATACAACGACCGATATTCGTCGATTACGGTTCCGGGANCTTGATGGTGCAGTTCGACAAATGATTGTTGAGATCCCTGATCTGCCTGCNGAGCGGGAAGCAAAGGCAATAGTGACCTACGAACTTGAACGTTCTGCAATTTTGGCACCNCAAACAACTGATGATTTGCANCTGCCATCAAAGTNTGACCATGANCTTCGAATCTTTCTTCGACCAAGTCCTTACATTGAAAGCCGNCATTCTTCAATTGTGCGCCTAATGCGCGAAACAACGAAAGGCGTAGAGGGCTGGAGCAAGGTAGAGGCTATTTACGATGTGGTGCGCGAGCGTGTCGAATATCGTAATGGTGGATTAAAAGGTGCTGCTCGTGCGTTAGCAGATGGGTGGGGAGATTGTGAAGAACTCACCTGTTTGTTCATAGCTATGGCACGGGCAGCTGGTATTCCTGCAAGGACAGTTTGGGTTGAGGGTCACTGTTACCCAGAGTTCTACCTTGTTTGCTCGAATGGTGACGGGTATTGGTACCCATGCCAGGCAGCAGGAGCACGTGCCTTTGGCAGTATGCCTGATCTTCTTCCGATCCTGCAGAAGGGNGACAACTTCCGAGATCCAGATCGTCCGGGTCGAAGTCTTCGATACGTTTCAGAATTTATTCGGGGTTCAGCAATTGGTGGCGCNGGCTCTCCTCACGTTAGTTGGGTTCGTGAAGGAGCTTGACTGCTGATGCAAAACCGTATTTAGGCATCGGCAGTTTGTGGAGCACCTGATTCCGATGATTCGTCGGCGTCTTCATCTTGACCCAGAATTGCTGCGTCACTTGGTTCCTGCTCATCGGTTACTGCTGGAGCAAACCAACGCGGTACGATAGGAAGACCTGCATCCTTCCATGCTGTTTCAAGGCGTTCACCGGCCAAGCGTACAACTCTTTCGCGCCCGATGCCCTTCAGTGCTTCTCGGGTGGCCCATGGTGTGACAGGCCCTTCGAAGCCAGCCGTCTGAGCAATATTGAGAAGTTCTGAGCAGTTAATCACTCCGGTTTCACCAGGCATGAGTCTCTGGGTTGAAACAAGTTCACTTGCTGTTACGTCTTTTGGTGCGTCAGAGATACGCAGTTCNACAATACGATTTGCTGGTAGTTGTGAAATTANAGACGCGGATTCACCACCAACGTGAAGCGCCCAATTGTCGACAACTAGTCCAATTGAATCGTGAGAACTTGAAATAAGCCCAAGTAGTCCTTCGTAGTTGTGGATGAACTGATGTACAAAATCNGCTCTTTGCTCAGCTTCGGGAATGATGGCAAGTCCAACTGTTAGATCGTGCTTTGCAGCCAAAGTTCCAATCTGATCAAGACGGCTTCGATGAAGCTCAAAAAGATCTTTGAATGCATGCTCATTTGAACCAGGAACCACCGTCACAGCTGCACGGTTACATTCAGTTGCCTTAGCCATCTCGAAAAGTTTGGGAAGTTGTTCGACCTCTGAAGCAAAAGTCGTATCATCCCCGTCAAGCGTGATTGGCAGATGAATGGATGATGCCTGGAGTCGTGCACTCACCATGAGCCGACGAGCATGGTCCACACCGTAGATTTCAGCTTGCTGACAGAAGTCAAGGATATCGATATCCATGCCGTCGAAGCCAAAAGATAAAGCGAGTTCAATAAGTTCACTNGGACGTCCTGAAAGTGGAAGACCAATCGTACTAAGGTTNCTGAACACGGAGGGCACGCTCCTCTATCAAAGGGGAAGAGAGATGGATTCTTGTCAAAACGAGTACGCGCATAACCTGATGGATATGCGAGGGACANGAAAGTATGCACAATTACGNGACATTTTTGAAGCGGTCGCATTTTGATACGACATGACGCACGAAGATAAGCATTTTGCAACGCAGCGAAGCAATTTGCGTCAATTACTCCACAACTGTCTCAGTCTGGGCGCGACCACTGCGCTTGTATCTCGGTCTTTGGTTATTTTTTTGAGAAAAGGTACTTTGGGAAGGCAGCAAACGCGAAGCTTTCGGGTGACTTCGCTTAAAGGGTATGAGAAATGCTCTGGTTCGGGACAGTCTCAGCACGCCCTAAATATTTCGTCTCACCAAAACAGTTTTTACGTACGGTAAAGCAGAAAGGTTCTTCAATATGAATATTCTTTTTCCGGATCGCAATTCGGTGAGAACCCGCTTATGGCGGCGTCGTGGCCCAACACGGCAGATTAGATCAGGGTTAAAGAGCGGACAGTATCGTATTGAACAGCTTGAGCCTCGGTATCTTCTCACGGCTGCTCCTTCAGGATACGACACAGTTTCGGCTGACTGGTTCGAGACAGTTGCCGAGCCTACTTTTTCTTTGGATTCATCTTTGGGGCCGAATGCTACCGACTGGGTTGGCTCGCTAACCAACAGCGGTGGCTCAGCATATTCTGAACCCAATGCTTGGATCGTTCGACTTGCACCAACTGTTTTGCAGACTATGTCGAGAGTAAGCGATGCAGTTGGGTTGTTTCCATCGTCGTCCGGTCTTCGTGTGCTTGGTGGCCTTGGCTTGCCTGGTCAACTCCTGCTGGAATCGTCTGCGTGCTCGTCCGAGGTTCTTTCGTATCTTTCAGAGTTAGGGTGTGTTTCTTCATTTGAGCCCGATCTACCAATCTCGGTTTCGACATATTCAGCCACATCGACACCAGATGATCCTCGCTACGGTGACCTATATGGCCTCCATAACACCGGGCAAAGCGGTGGCACGAACGATGCAGATATTGATGCACCTGAAGCCTGGCAAGTGAGCACTGGTTCTCGTGACATTATCGTTGGGGTAGTCGACACTGGGATTGATTACAACCATCCTGATCTTGCTGCAAATATGTGGGTTAATCCGGGCGAAATTGCAGGCAATGGAATAGATGACGATGGGAATGGCTTTGTTGACGATGTGCACGGGTATGATTTTGTCAACGATGATGGCGATCCCTTTGATGACGAAGGGCACGGAACACATTGTGCGGGCACTATAGGTGGTGTTGGTAACAATGGCCTGGGAGTCACTGGCGTAAATTGGGAAGTTTCGCTCATGGGCTTAAAATTCCTCGATGCCAATGGATCGGGTTCAACGTCAGATGCAGTTCAGGCCATCAATTACGCAACAATGATGAGGAATCAGTATGGCCAGAATGTGAGAGTTACTAATAATAGCTGGGGAGGTGGTGGGTCAAGCAACGCAATGCGTCAAGCAATCGAAGCCGGCTCTGAGGCAGATATTCTTTTCATCGCAGCTGCCGGAAATGACG
>NZNR01000051.1 GCA_002694955.1 Planctomycetaceae bacterium | reverse complement strand
GAAATGCTCTCGTTCCCCGATAGTGTCTGCGGAGGTAACCCGTGACAGTTCGAACTCGTTTTGCACCAAGCCCCACTGGCTTTCTTCACATCGGCGGTGTTCGCACCGCATTATTCAACTGGCTGTTTGCACAACGCCACGGCGGCCAGTTTATTTTGCGGATCGATGACACCGATGAAATCCGTAATCTGGAAGATGCTCTGGAACCAATTCTCAAGGGCCTTGAGTGGCTTGGGATTACGTGGGATGAGGGCCCAGGAGTCGGAGGCGATCACGGTCCATATTTTCAGTCCCAACGTGCCGACCGGTATGCAGCGGCGGCTGCACAACTTCTTGACAAAGGCTTTGCCTATCGGGACTTTGCGACCCCGGAGNAACTTGATGCAGAACGCAAAGAAGCGCAAGCCGCGGGTCGTCCGTTCCTGTACAGCCGAAGATTCGCTGCCTTTGATGAAAAAACTGCTGCACAGTTTGAAGCGGAAGGGCGTCGAGCCGTTGTCCGGCTCAAAATGCCCAGGGAAGGAGATCTCGTCATCAATGACAAGGTGCGTGGCCAAGTCACCTTTGCCTGGGAACGAGAACAAGATCACGTTATACAACGGGCTGATGGATCGTGTCTTTATCACCTCGCAACGGTTGTTGATGATCATGACATGCAGATTAGTCATGTGATTCGGGCAGAAGAACATCTCTCCAATACACCTCGCCAAGCCTTTATCTATCAAAGCCTCGGCTACGCATTGCCAACTTTTGCGCACCTACCCCTTGTTGCAGAACCTGGGAGCCGAACAAAACTCAGCAAACGCAAACTTAGCAAATATCTCAAGAATCGTGACTTTGCTCAGGTTAATGAGNACGGCATGAAGATAGCCAGCCAGATTGGTCTTAAACCAGAGTCTGACACATTCAACCCAGTTATTGTCGACTTCTATCGCGATGTTGGCTACTTACCATGGGCAATCGACAATTACCTGATGCTNCTTGGTTGGTCGCTGGATGATCACACAGAGTTCTTCACACGCAGTCAACTCATGGAGAACTTTACACTCGATCGCGTGAATAGTTCACCAGCAAGTTTCGACCCAAAGAAGCTGTGGGCCGTTCAGGATCACTATATGCAGCAGCTCTCCACAGCCGAAAAGCTGGAGCTTATGATGCCATTTCTTATTCAGGCTGATCTGGTTTCCAAACCGATAACGGATGAGACGAAAGGCCTTGTTGCTCAGATCATTGAAGCAGCAGGTGACCGCTTGAAGGTTGCTGGTGACATTCTGACGTATGCGACTTTTTTCCTGATTGAAGATTTGGTGTTAGATCCCTCAGCCGTGGCCAAACGATTGACGAAACCTGGAACTGCAGATTTGCTCACGCGTTTCATAGAACATGTGGAAGCAGCAGAGCCATTCCATCCTGAAACACTCGAATCTGCCCTTAAGTCTGTGGTTGAAGATGCAGGAAAAAAGGTTGGTGACCTAATCCATCCTGTCCGCGTGGCAGTAACAGGGACGACTGTCGGCCCTGGGCTCTATGACTGCCTCGTCATCTTGGGTCGCAAAAAATCATTGGCTCGACTCCGTAACGCGCTTGAATTCTGTCAATAACTAATTGCTCTAGTAGACGCGCGATACAGAGAACGGGTACAGTTCGGGTGCCATCTGGCTTGCTTAATTAAAAATCAGGCCTCTACACACAAATTTGACATTATTAAGGAGATTTGAATGCCGCTGCTTGTCGTTGGAAGTGTAGCCTTTGATTGCGTCGAAACCCCAACAGACAAGCGAGATGATGTTCTCGGAGGCTCTGCTGTATTTTTCTCGTACGCAGCAAGTTTTTTCTCACCTGTTCGCATGATCGGAGCAGTGGGTGAAGACTGGCCCGCAGAGCATACTTCTATGCTTGAACAAAAAGGGATCGATACGTCAGGAATTCAGATAATCCCCGGAGGTAAGACATTCCGATGGCGAGGCCGATACCTGCCAAACATGAATGATCGCGAAACCATCGAAGTGCATTTAAATGTGCTTGATGAATTTCAGCCAAAATTAGGAACATCCCATCAAGACTGCCGATTTCTTTTCCTCGGCAATGCCTCCCCTACGGTTCAACTCAACGTTCTCGAGCAAGCCAAGAATGCTGAATTAACTGTTGCGGACACCATGGATTTGTGGATCAACATTCAACGAGATGAACTTGGTGAACTACTGAAAAAAATTGATGGTCTTGTCCTCAATGACGCCGAAGCAAAACTACTTGCAGAGGATGAAAACCTTGTCCGAGCAGGTCACACCATACGGAAAATGGGNCCAAAATTTGTCGTCATTAAGAAAGGTGAACATGGAGCCATGTTCTTTAGNGAGCATGAGATGTATGTCATGCCTGCCTTTCCGACTGAAAAAGTGCTCGACCCAACGGGCGCCGGGGATAGTTTTGCTGGAGGCATGATGGGGCATCTGGCCTCCATCGGCCGATTTGACCCTCAGGCATTGAAAGAGGCCCTTGCCTACGGCACTGTTACTGCCAGCTTTACTGTTGAAGACTTTAGTCTTGACCGACTTGAAAAGCTTGATCGCTCAATGGTCGACCAGCGATTCAAAGAGTACCAGCAAATGCTTAGCTTTTGACGATTCTGCGGCCGCACGACGGGAATCATGCCAACGCCAAGCTAGAATTCTCAGTTTTCCCACTTGCTAACCGAAGAATTTGCCGATACTATACGCATGTTCACCTTCTGCGAGCGGGGGTGATTGTGCGATGTGGTGTGTGCCCTTCGCTTGGTTGAGGCATGCGAATGCAAACCTAATTTGTTGCAAAGATTCAAAATTGACCTCTTATGGCGTAGCCGTTTTTTTGAGAATTGGTCACACTTTTGTCTCAATGCCTGTCGGATATGGTGGCATTTGCGCAAAAAGAATCGTTGAAAGGACTCGATAATGATTAGCGCAGTAAAACAATCATCCAAGATATCATCTGGAACGTCATCAACAAAAGAAGGAGCATCAGCACGTATGGCCAAGACAAAGCAAACGAAAGAGAAGGCCGTAGCATCAAAATCCAGTAGTCGTTCATCAAAAAAGAAAGATGCGGCAAATTCAGCTGATGCATTCATCGATAAGAACCCCGTACTCAAGACAGCGGTTGCACAAATCGAAAAAGAGTTTGGCCAGGGCTCCATAATGCCGCTTGGTGCAGATTCAACGGTAACTGTTGCTGGTATTCCAAGCGGAAGCCTCTCCGTCGACTTAGCACTTGGTGGAAATGGATTTCCAAGAGGTCGTATTATCGAAGTCTTTGGTCCCGAGTCGAGTGGCAAAACCACTCTCGCACTTCACGCCGTGGCGGCAGCCCAAGCAAACGGCGGTGTTGCGGCATTTATCGACGCGGAACACGCACTCGATCCGAGCTGGGCAAAGAAACTTGGCATAACCCTTGAAACACTGCTCGTCAGCCAGCCTACCAGTGGTGAAGAAGCGATGAATATCACGGAGTTACTTATTAAATCGAATGCGGTAGATGTCATTGTTGTTGATTCTGTTGCGGCCCTTGTACCTCAAAAAGAACTTGATGGAGAAATCGGTGATTCATTTGTGGGACTCCAGGCTCGACTGATGAGTCAAGCGATGCGGAAACTGACAGGTGCAATCGCAAAAAGCAAAACATGCGTGATTTTTATTAATCAGATTCGAGAAAAAATTGGTGTCATGTTCGGCAGTCCAGAAACAACGCCGGGTGGACGAGCATTAAAGTTCTATTCATCATGTCGCATAGATGTCCGTCGAATTGGCGCACTCAAGGATGGTGAAAACGTTGTTGGGCAACGAGTCCGTGTGAAAGTTGTCAAAAACAAGGTTGCCCCACCGTTCCGAATTGCAGAATTTGACATGATGCATGCTGATGGCATCAGTGCAGAAGGCGATCTGCTTGATCTCGGCCTGGCTGCCAAGTTAATTGAAAAATCAGGAACGTGGATCCGCTATAACGACTCACACCTGGGGCAGGGGCGTGAAAAAGCACGTCTCTATCTCAAAGAAAACCCAGATGTCGCCGAAGAAATCAGGCAGAAAATTATTGCAAGCCGAGAACCTCTCTTAGAAACCGAAAAGGAGGAGAAGGCGTAACTCGGAACACTATTCCTGCTTTAGCCGCGATGTAGACACTTTCGTTGATAAGCCTTGCCGCATAACTCCCTCAGGAGACTCTAACTCCTGAGGGTTTTTGCATGGGAATACCTGACTTCTGACGCCAAGTACTCACAGTGCGAGCCAGCACGCGAGCAAAAACGACTAGACTGTATCACTTGCTGAGAGCATGTATAGTGCGACATGTCACCGACAATCCCGACACGTTCCGGAGCTAAAAACTGATGAAGGCAGACGATCTTAGGGAAGCATATCTCGCCTTTTTTGAATCAAAAGGTTGCGTCCGCAGGCCGAGCGACGTGCTTGTTCCTCGATGGGATCCTTCCGTCTTATTTACACCAGCCGGCATGAATCAATTCAAGGATCATTTTCTTGGTAAATGCAAACTTGACTTCACACGAGCAACATCCTGCCAAAAGTGCTTAAGGACAGGAGACATTGAAAATGTTGGGCGAACACCACGGCACCACACCTTTTTCGAGATGCTGGGAAACTTCAGCTTTGGAGACTATTTCAAACGTGAGGCAATATTGTGGGCCTGGGAATTCCTCACAAGCCGCGATTGGTTAAACATCACTCCTGAGCTCCTTTCAGTAACAGTTTATGAAGACGACTCCGAAGCATACTGCATCTGGTCTGATGAAATCGGAGTACCATCAAGTCGTATCACAAGAATGGGTGAAGCTGACAACTTCTGGCCTGCAAGTGCCCCTTCACAAGGTCCCGACGGCGTTTGCGGACCCTGCAGTGAAGTTTTCTACCGAATGCCCGATGGTAGTGAAGTTGAAATATGGAATCTGGTATTTACACAACACAACCGTATCGGCGATCCACCCGATAACCTTCGACCGCTTCCAAGCCGAAACATAGACACAGGCATGGGACTCGAACGCACATGCGCGATGCTTCAGGGCGTTGACAGCAACTTTCACATCGATATTCTTCTTCCCATCGTTGAAACTGTTGCTGAGACCTGTAAGCAGAAGTATGTATCCAGCGATGACAATGGCCGACGGATACGGCGGATTACCGACCATGTTCGAGCCTGCACATTTGCTATTCATGAAAATGTGCTGCCGGGGAACAATGAAGAAAAGTACGTTATCAAACGACTTTTAAGGAGGGCGGTACTTGATGGCTGGCAAATGGGCATGCGAGATCCATTCCTTCACAAACTCCCTCCAGCAGTCATATCGCAAATGACACACTCGTATCCAGAGCTGGCTGAAACTGTTGATCATGTCACGAGCGTTATAAAACGTGAAGAAGAGTCGTTCCTGGCAACCATTGACGGTGGACTCACACGAATCAATAAACTGTTTGATGAAATTCAATCCTCCGGTGGTGGCTTGGTGGGGGGTGAGGATGCTGCAGAACTCTATACAACATATGGCTTCCCTCCAGAACTTCTTGAAACGCTGGCAGCTGAAAGGAATTGTGCTTTTGATTGGGACGGTTTTCGAGATGCCATGGAAGCACATGGAAAGAAGTCTGGAGCTGGGACTCGCGGGGAAGTATTTGCCTCCGGACCGCTTGATGCTTTAAAGAAAGCAATGCATGGCTCAGAATTCCTTGGATACGAATCCGTTAAGGTAAGCGGCAAACTTATTGGCATTATCGCGCAGAATCGGCTCTGTGAATCACTCACAGATTCAGATGCCATACCGACTCCTATGGAGCATAAACCAGATCAACTCATCACACTCATTCTAGACAAAACCTGCTTCTATGGTGAATCCGGAGGACAGGTGGGCGACACTGGTTGGATTGAAGGACCAAATGGAAAATTCGAAGTTTTCAACACACAACGAGAAGGTGATTTTTTTCTACACTGTGGTGTCCTGAGAGAAGGCTCGATCGATCTTGGACAAGAGGTCAACGCTCATGTAGACGAATGTAGACGCCAAGCTATTCGTCGAGCCCACACGGCGACCCATCTTGTCCACGCTGCATTACAGCATTTCCTGGGCTCACACGCGGTACAGCAAGGATCCAAAGTTGACGCTGACCTGCTCCGATTTGATTTCAGTCATGCTTCGCCTGTTGGCAACGAAACACTCCAAGATATCGAAGCTATGGTGAATGAGGGTACCTCGGAAGCAGTAGCAGTATCAGCTAACCTTTTGCCGCTGGAAGAAGCTCGGCACGCTGGAGCTATGATGCTTTTTGGCGAGAAGTACCCGGATGTTGTCCGCATGGTTTCTATAGACGGAATCAGTAAGGAACTCTGCGGAGGAACACATGTCGACAATACTGGTGAAATCGGCCTTGTAAAAATCATTCATGAAGAAAGTGTTTCGGCCGGCACACGACGAGTCGTAGCAATAACAGGACGCCGAGCTCTTGAACGGTTCCAACAGGCCGAAGCCACTCTTACAGACTTAGCAAACACGCTTAAGGTGCCAGTACCCGACCTTCCGAGCCGTCTCAACTCGTTAACCAAAGAACTCAAGGCCCTCAAACGCCAAGCTGCCACAAATAAACCTGATATTTCCATTGACGAGCTACTGAACTCCGCTGAGGAAGTCGATGGTGTTCGAATCGTGATAGCGGATACAAAAGGATGTGATGCAGCAGCGATGCGACAATGCATTGACCAACTCCGACGAAAGGCTAGTCCTATCGCCGTCCTTCTTGGGAGCACTGATAATGGAAAAGTCACGCTCGTGGCAGGGATTAGTCGTGAAGTGGAGTCAAAGGGAGTTTCAGCAGGCTCATGGATACGCGAACCGGCCTCTCTCGTGGGGGGCCGTGGTGGTGGACGTCCTGATCTAGCGCAGGCTGGAGGCAAACTTTCAGCAAAGCTACCCGAGGCGCTCGCTCGTGCTAAGCAGGAAATACGAAACTACCTCAAAAGCTAAGAGAGCTCCTGACCCTACAACGCATCCAGACTGCTGAGCAGCCCAAATTCTACTCCAGCAACTTTTCCACGGCTGCAATTGCCGAATCATAGTCTGGCTCTTCTGCAACCTCTGGAACTACTTGGGCATACTGAATAACACCATCGCTATCGAGAATAAAAACTGCCCTCGCAAGAATTTTCAACTCATCGATGAGCACACCCCAGTCTTTTCCGAAACTACGATCCATGTAGTCACTTCCATTTTTCATTGATTCAATCGCTTCCGCGCCACAGAAACGATTCATCGCAAACGGCAGGTCAAGGCTGACAGTCAAAGCAGAAACCTTGTCACCTAGCGAGGCCACTCGTGCATTGAAAGTTTTTGTTTGAACCTGACAGACTGGCGTGTCGAGGGAGGGGACAACACTCACAATAAGTGGCTTTCCCAAGAAATCGTCTCGTTTGACATGCTGCATGCCATCTGGGCCATAACAATGAAGATCAAAATTCGGGGCCTTCGCTCCAGGCGCTAATTCATCGCCAACAAGTGTTAACGGATTGCCTTTAAAAGTAACTGCGCCAGAGCGATGGTTCGTCATAGAGGACTCCTTAAGCTAAATTGAAGATTGTTGGGACCTGAGTTTGAAGTATTGTCAGACATAGCCACGACACAACCCCACTCGGTAAACTAACGGGTGTTTCAGCATCGGCCGGCTATCGAGGTCGTATTTACACAAGCTTTCCACACTTCAACTTAACAAAGACAAACACTTCAGTGCTGCGACTTATCGGACAATCTGGCCAACGTCTTGGATTAATTCTTCCGGCATTTGCAATTATTCTTGAGCTCAACCATACAATTAGTCTCGGACAAATGCTGATAATGCTAGTTGCCTCCATTTGTCTTTTTGGAATCGGTCGAATTTTAGAGGGCTACGGACAAACATAGACCAAAGCCTTCTCGCAGCTAAGTGGCAATCGGTTCTACTGCCTACAACACTAACGCCCCCCTTCGCAACCCACTTTTGAAAACGCTCATGCTCACCCCACTTATTTTTAAACCGCTCTACCGCCACTACCTCTGGGGTGGCCGCCGTTTCGAAAGCTTGTTGGGACGCGAATTAAAACAGCCTGGACCCTACGCTGAGTCGTGGGAAATTGTCGATCACGGAAGCGACCAGAGTATTGTTCGCTACGGTCCTCTTACTGGAAAAAGTCTTGGTGAGTTAATGCGCGAGGACCCAAAAGGTCTGGCCGGTATTTCCACACCAAGCACGTTCCCGCTTTTGTTCAAATTTCTTGATGCGAATAAAGTACTCTCTGTACAAGTACACCCCAACGATGAAGAAGCCTCGCGGAGGACACCACCAGATCGGGGCAAAACCGAAGCCTGGTATGTTGTTGAAGCCGAACCAGGGAGCAAAATCTACGCTGGGCTGCGGAACGGCATCGATGAACCTGCCCTACGGAAAGCAATCACTGCAGGGACATGTGAAGACGTGCTCCATGTCATAGAACCCAGAGCAGGCGACTGCATATATATCCCCGCTGGCACTGTTCACGCCATAGGGGCCGGTCTCGTCATTGCTGAGATTCAACAGGCAAGTGACGTTACCTTTCGTTTGTTCGATTGGAACCGTGTCGATAAAAACAACAAACCAAGAGCTCTCCACCTCGACGAAGGAATCGAGGCAACTCGCTTTTTGGGACCAATCAGGCTAGCTTCCAAAAAATCGACGAATGACCCAGCTGTTCGGCGACTTGTTGAATGTTCCTACTTCTCTTTTGATGAGGTCTATCCGGACACATCGTGGATGACGGATGGAAATTGTTGCGAGATGATCGCAGTACTAGCCGGTGAATTGAAACTTCCCTCTAACTGGAATCTTCCAACCCTCAAAAAAGGTGACTGCGTTCTCTTTCCTGCAGAACTTCAACCGCAGAGCCTTTTGTGCCAATCGGTTAATCATGAGAATCCTCACCTTCTTCGAATTACTGTTCCACCAAAACAAGGTGGGGCAGAAAAAAATGCCTAAATTAAATCGGGAATGTCTGTTTTTCGACCTTGGGAAAATCTGAAGACCTCCCTAGACTCTCAGCTCGTTTCGAGTTGTATTTGGTTTTCGGAGTGAGCACACATGCACATTACCCGCGTAGTCGTCGTAATTTGCTGTTTTGGATGCACAGGCTGTACCTCACTCGGACGGCCCGACTGGGTTCAACCCGGCCCAGCCGTTAAGCAGCAGCGACGCGCAGTTCGTTTCGACCCATATTTGCAAGACGATATTGCACCGTCTGTTTTGAGGTTGCCCCTGATGGATGGAGCTCGGCCGCGTGATTTTGCGGATCCGGTGCCCGAAGTAACGCGATCTCGCTGGTGGGCGCCCATTCGATAGCACAATGATGTATCCTTGAGGGATCACTATCGCCCCTGGAATCTCATCCTGTGCCTCCATCCCCCCGTAACCAATCAAAAGCCGCAAGGCAGACATCTCGAAGCCCTCTGGCAAGAAAAGTGGCTCCACAGCCTGACTCGGGTCGACCACGATACGGAAAGACTTCACGCCTTGGTCTTGATGACGATGGTCTTGAGAGACTTCAAAAAGTTCTTGCAGCGGCGGGTCTGGGCAGTCGTCGCTCATGTGAGGAACTCATTACGGCCGGTCGAGTCGAGGTTGATCGCAAGATTGTTACAACCCTGGGCAGCAAGGTTGATCCGGCCCGCCAGCAAATCCTGGTTGATGGAGAACGATTACCGAACCCACGACGTATCGTCTACCTTCTCAATAAACCTGTCGGGGTTGTGACAACCAATTACGATCCGTCAGGCCGACCACGAGTAATTGACCTGGTGCCAGCAGATCAACGACTGTTTCCCATCGGTCGCCTGGATCGCGCGAGTGAGGGCCTAATCTTGGTGACAAATGACGGCGAACTTGGCAATCTTCTCACTCATCCACGATATGGAGTCGAAAAGAAATACCTCGTTCAAATCGCAGGCATCCCAACAGCAGAGACTGTCGAATCACTACGACAGGGGATTCACCTCGCAGAAGCAACTGCGTCAGCGAAAAGAGTCACCGTCCGTTCACAACACAAACAGAGCACCGTACTGGAGATGGTACTCGACGAGGGTCGTAATCGAGAAATCCGAAGAATGCTTGCATCTCTTGGCCATAAGGTTCAGCAACTGAAACGCATAGCAGTCGGTGACTTAACCCTTGGAAATCTTCTACCTGGCCAATGGCGTCAACTGACGTGGGAGGAGATCGAGCAATTACGGAAATCTGCAACTGCTGCCATCGGTAATATCCGCACACGCGCATCACGCGCCAATGCACCAAAAAGGTCATATGGTGGTAGATCAAAAACAAACCGTGCGAGTTCCATGAGCCAGGATGGCCGTCGATCGGTCGAACAAGGTGGAAAACGACGGCCGAAACGCCCCGGCAAAGCATCGTCTTGGAGAAAGCGTACTCGCTAAAAAACAATCGGTTACAATCATGTTCCCAACATTTTGAATGCATAAGTAACCACAGAGCATTAATGTCATTGACCAGCCAAACATGTAAAAACTACTTCCAGCAGGCTGAAATCATTGCCCATGAACAGATTGCTGAGGCCACATGGCGAGTGCGTGTTGACTGCCCGAACCTTGCTATGACAAGTCGACCAGGCCAGTTTGCAATGGTTCGTGTCAAGGACCGAAGCGATCCACTCCTTGCCCGCCCTCTCGCGGTATACGACGTGTTCAATCAACATCAGGCACCAGACCACTGGCAGCCGACGCCTCTTGCACCTGATAACGGCGACGCAAAACCCAAATTTGTTGATTTTATTTACGCAGTAGCTGGCAAATTCACAACAACATTGACTTCTTTACGGCCTGGTGACGACCTTTCTCTTTGGGGTCCACTTGGCAATGGATTTCAGCTTCCGGCAACGAAGCATCTTGTGCTCATTGCCGGAGGCATCGGACAAACAGCACTCCTCATGCTGGGCCGTGAATTTCTCGCCGCTGGTCCATCAAGTCAGGTCACGTTTTGCTGGGGTGCACGACACGCTGGTCTTTTCGGACACGCTGACGACTTCCGTAACTGTGGAATGAATACCCACCTCGCAACACTCGATGGATCAACAGGATGTCGTGGCACAGTCATTGACCTTCTCAATGAAATGGAAAACAGCAATACATTTGAAGAAATTGCAATAGCCTGCTGTGGACCCGAAGGAATGATGGCCGCTGTTGCACAGTGGGCAGCAGAACGATCCCTCGACTGCCAAGTATCACTAGAAACACCAATGGCATGTGGCATTGGAATCTGCTTTAGCTGCGTTGCACCAATACTCGATGAGAAGGGCGACTGGGACTACCAAAGAACCTGTATCGAAGGACCTGTCTTCAACAGTCAGGCAATTCAATGGGACGTTATATAATGAAGCTTTCGATCGATACAAAAAACAAGTAGTGACCTTGTTCTCAGCCAGCTGCTGCCTGAGCTGTTTTGACAATACGGGCAGAGAGTCTTGACTTGATTCTCGCAGCCTTANTTTTATGAATTGTTTTTGATGCAGCCGCCCGATCAGCTTTTTTAGCGACAGTCTTAAAAAGATCTTGAGCGGTCGTGACGTCTTTTGCGGAAAGAGCCTGTAACACCTTTTTGATTGATGTTTTTATTTCCGTTTTTATAGCCTTGTTTCGGTCACGGCTTCGAACATTTTGACGCAATCTTTTTTTAGCACTTGCCGAATGTGGCATTCTGTCATTCCTGAACGTAAATAAAACTGGGAAAAGGCATCGACCGCCAATATCTAAAAAATACCCGACGGAACACGATTCCGCCAGTACCCTAAGAAAACATGGTCAATCGTACGGTTTCCAGAATAGCCAGCCAGAAAAAAGGACTGGCTCAGGTGTTTTAGGCATTTAGTTTCTTGAGCCGTTCCGCTACGTCGCGGTACCCAAAATCAATCTCAGCAAGGTTTGANAGGAACTTCACTGCCCCATCTTTATCTTTTAGGGCAGCAGCCAAAACACCTGCTCTGTAAAGAGCTCGTTTCCGTAATTCTACTTCTCGATCCTCCAAGCTTTCCACCGCCGTTTGATAATTTCGCATAGCTAACGGATATTGCTTGATTTTTTGAAAGCATTCTCCTAGTTCAAGAGCTACCGCCCCACGGCGGCGGGCGTCAAGTTGAACCTGCTGAAAAAACTTAATAGCCTCTGCTGGGCTGTCAGCAGCCTTAAGGCGGATGGCAAGCTCATACTTCCAGGTGGTGTTATCTGGATACCTCTCAACACGGGCCGCATAAATGTCAATTTCCTGCTTAAGCAGAGCTCTCTTTAATCGAGCAACCGTTTCTTTATTATCCTCGCTGTNCGTGGCTTGTAGTTGCTTTTCAGCAAGCATCACCCTCCGTTTTGCCCAACGAATCTGTCTGTCTTCAAGATGCTCTCGCACCTTCAGGTCGTTGCCAGATGCGGCGAGTACATCCACAAGCACTTTCTCTGCATCTTCAACTGTACCTTCTCGCTCCAACAAATCTGCGAGCTCAAATGCAGTCTCAAAATCTGATGGTGATGAAGCCAATTTTTGCCGGAGTTGTTCCAGCGGTGACACATCAGTGGACTCCTTTGGCCCAGTTCCACGACTTTCGAGCTTTTCTCGTGTTTTTTCTACACTTAATCGTGCAATCTCACGCTCAGCCTCTTCTTGGACGCTTTTTGTCCCGGCAAGTCGCTGCCAGCAAGAAATAGCTTGATCGTACTCCCCCAATTTTTCTTTATAACTGGCACACTGCTTGTTCACTGCAATATCTTTGGGCGCNACATCAAGCGCTCTTCTGAGAAACAATCCCTGCGTATCAAGGCAATGAGCATCGCCGCAGACTTCGGCCAGGCTCAGAATACATGCAACGTCAAAAGGGTCTTTCTTGAGCACATCGAGGCCAACCTTTATTGCTTCGCGTGTCTTTCCAGTCGCTACCAGACGCTTAAGGCTTCCCCGACCTCCGGCAGAGAGCAACGAAGCAAAACCGCTTTTTTTCTTGCCATCAAATTTTTTAGACAGAGCCTCAAGAAATCCTTGCAGATAAATCGCACTAGCGGGATCTCCTGCTACGCAACTTCCAAATAATTCAACTGCGTAATCATAATTCCCTTTCCTGAGGTTATCTGATCCCGTGGTGAAGCATTTTGTAAGTCGACTACGCTCTGCAGGAGATGGCGGCGATATACTCTCTGTATTCACTTGAGTTCCACCCACGTTCTTTTCTTCCTGTTTTGCTGACATGCTTCCTACACGTTAAACAAAAGATATGATCGTAATATCACGAGATCAAAATCGTAACAAAACCTGATTGTTACCCCAGAAAAAAGTGCTCATTTCAAATAAATTAACATCGTGTTATATCCCAATGGCCTCATACAAAGTAACCGACAACAGTCTCCATGGGTACGTTTTTCTCTAAATTCGTACACTCGTGTGAACTGCTTCGTTATGCTGAAGTGACGAAACCTTAGGTATCAGATGAAAAGTCATGTTGACCTGCCGATCCACGATAGCAAGTCGCCTCTTATGAAAAAAGATGGCTGCATCCAGCGCGATGGACATGTTCTTTTCGTCGGCGCGGGACCAGGCCAACCTGACCTTTTGACTATTCGAGCCATCCGTGCGCTCGAGCAAGCTGATATCGTTGTCCATGACCAACTTGTGTCACCTGCTATTCTTAACCTTATTCCACCCCACACAAAGAGGATCTTACTATCTGAAATCCTGGAACAGTCCACGGGAAGCGACACTGGCCTGATACTCGGAACGTATCTAGCAGACTGTGCAGTGAATGGCTACAACGTCGTCCGCCTGAAAGGTGGCGACCCTACTATTTTTGCGAGACTCCGTGAAGAAATAGAGCCGCTTGTCGAACATTCTGTATCGTTTGAAATCATTCCTGGGATTACATCAGCAACCGCAGCAGCAGCGGCAGCAGTCACCCCGCTAACATCCCGAAGCATCTCATCAAGCCTCACCATCGTGACAGGGCACGAGGCCAAAGATAAGAAAGAGGCTCTTGATTACGAAAATCTTTCGATTCGAGAAGGGACCATTGTTATCTACATGGGTGTTGAACAGGCTCAACACTGGTCAGATGCACTCCTCAAAGCAGGAAGACCCTCAGATACACCGGTAACACTCGTAAGTCGCTGCAGTTGGCCAGACCAGCGGATTATCCAAACAACTCTTGGCTCATGTGCTTTAGACATCGACATGGCGAAAATCCCCTCACCGGCAGTTGCTATGATCGGCGAGACACCGATGAGAAACCCAAAACCAAATACAAGGGTACCGCCTCTGCAAGGATGCCGGCTTTTGGTCACCCGGCCAGCAGGTCAGGCCGGTCCAGTTATCGCCGATATTGCGAGACGTGGGGGTGAGGCGATGCACCTCCCCTTAATCGACATTGTACCAGCGAGTGATCCCAAGGAACTACAAATCGCTGTCAATGAGGCATGGGCGTTTGATTGGATCGTCTTCACGAGTGTCAATGGTGTTAACTACTTCTGCAAACAGATGCGATTACAGGAACTTGATCCACGTGCACTCGGAAGTGCACAGATCGCCGCCATCGGCCCCGCAACGAAACAAGCACTTGAAGAGCAGGGGGTCATTTGCGACCTCGTCCCCGAAAGTTTTCATTCTGAAGGATTTGTCCAAGCACTTCACCAACGAGGGAAGAAGCAGCGATTCCTACTAATTCAAGCAGAGCGAGGTCGCGATGTTTTGCGTACAGAACTCGAAGCCGCTGGTCACGAAGTTAAACAGGTNGCTGCCTATGCGAGTCAACCCATTTCATCCAACCAAGAAACAGCGCATCGAATGATAAAGCAATTCCCTGTTAACTGGATTCTTCTCACAAGCTCATTTATTGCAGAAGCCGCAGTGAATATATTTGGCGAGTATCTACGTTCTTGGAAAATCGCAAGCATCTCGCCAATCACATCATCGAAAGTCTGTGAACTCGGCTACTCGGTGACGGTTGAGGCAAACGAGGCCACAATGAAGTCACTTTTGGATTCAATAGAATCCTGGCAAAAGAACCATATCACCGACTCCAGATGTAAAGGAATTCCGACAGGGAAAACCGTGCCGGCCGAATAAGCCGAAGAAGTGGAAATCGCTGAAGTGAATTTATTTCTACGTCGATACCGATAGATCAAGGCGTGCTTTTGCACATAGAACGGCTTGCCCAAAACCGATTTTGTTCCTGGTAAATGATATAGAGTCATGGGCTAGCCAAGTTGCTGAGGAGGTTAAGTGTGCAGTATCAGGGTTTGTCAGACACACACATCGTTTGTGCTCCATTACCCCTAAATCCCAGACAAACTGAGACTGTCTTTCGGGGACTGAATAGTGATATCCCAATTTCCTGGTATGGCACATTGGATATTCTGCAAAGCATATCGCATACCGATGAGGCTGTTTGTTTAGAAATGGGTCTCGGCGACATAGCCTCGAAACACTGCTTTCGCACCCAGCTCCATTTAGCACGACGTAGTTTCCCACACCTGAACACGATAGTCGCACCACAGGCCGGACAGATTCATCATCGTGAACTGCTTGTCCAAGAGGGCATCTCTGTAATCCTTACCAATTCATACAGCACGACATCATCCCCACGAAGACCAGTACCCATGGGTTGGCCTTGCCGAAACGTTCAATGGGGACTATGGGAAGTTTTGCGTAACACCCGAACACAGCAAGGACAGTTCCAAACCTTCCTATCTTTCATGACACGTAGACAAGAACAAAAAGGAATTCTTAAGATTTGGGATGCTGCCTCCAAGAACGGCAACTATGACCACAAAAAATTTAGCAAGATTACAAGGCAGGTACACAAACTTGTATCCAAGAAGTCAGCAACGGCCATACGTCTCGACCAGCTACCTGACTTAATCTCAAGAGGCACTTCCAGAGCAGACCCTTCCTCTATACTCAAAGCAGCCTAATCGATTAGCTGAAAAATGAACCGACTAGTCTTCTTTTCTGCTCATTAAAGTAGACCAACTTAAATAGGCAAGAATTCCACTACTCAGGATAAATCCAACATCGGCAAGCACGCTGACCCGACTGAATGGGATAGCGACCGCTGCATCAGCTAAAAAAAGGATACCTACGATCCCAGAAACAACCATGCCGACAAACGGAACGGACTTCGACACGCCGTGAGACCCTCCACAAATGTAGTAAAATTAGTGTCAAAGATCTCTCCACTTGAGATCTCTCTTTGAAATACCATACTTGTTCACTCTCTGGGAGCCAACAGAATCTTTATCGTCTATCACAAATCATTATTTGGAGTAATTATTTTTGCCACCTCATGATGGTCAAGTCGCGGTGTACACAGGGTCTTTTGATCCAATTACGCTCGGTCACCTTGATGTGATCGAGAGGGCAAGCCGTATATTTAACCATATTGTGGTCGGCGTAGGTATCAACCCTGACAAGCAGCCACTTTTTGATCAGGAAGAGCGGGTCAAACTCGTAGAAGCAGCAGTCGCCCACCTCGACAATGTGACTGTTCGACGCTTCCACGGATTATCTGTAGCGTTTGTTCGTGACCAAAAAGCACAGATTGTTCTTCGTGGTGTTCGATCACTGACGGATATCGAGGCAGAGTTTACTATGACCCTCGCGAATCGCATGCTAGACCCAGGAATCGAGACTGTCTTCCTAATGGCAGATGCGCAATACTCCCACATATCTTCATCTTTATTAAAGCAAATCACTCCACTCGCAAACGACACTGCTTTGGGAAAATTTGTTCCGCCAGCGGTGGTCGATGCTCTCCGGGAAAAACTAGCAGACACCTAGCAAAAAATGTATCCCGACTGGCCGCACACACTAAAACCCCAATCTCGTTCTGTATTGTTGCTCATTCTGGCGATAGCCTTATCGCGTGGCTTCAGTTGTGAATAAAGAAAAGTTATCAACAAAGAACAGTGCTTAACTGTTAGGATTTTCCAGAAAAAAAACGAGAAGCGGCCTGCTTCTCATGCCCCCTTTATTTTGATTGAGGCCAATTAAATAGATGGTGACCTCAACCACTCATTGCTGCTTAAATAAAAACAGTTGCCGGTTTAAGCCATTCCTCTAGCAAAAGCCTTTAATTGTCGTCGGGTGATCCTGACTCGAAATATGACCGAAGGAATCGTGCGCGTTCGATATTTCGATCTTTTGTGTCAAGGTCGATACCTTTCATCTTCTGAAGATGGGCCGGCTGGGTGCGAACAAGCAGTTTATTAACATCAGAAACATGAAGATCATCCACCAAACCCAGCAGCACCCCCATGCGAACACGCGAAAGCAGTTGCATGGTTTCTTCGGCACTAATTGTTTGCGCCGTTCTCAAAATCCCAAAGGCGCGGCTCACCTGATCGTGTACATTCCGCTCTGTTTCCTGCAAAAGAAATTCTCTGGCACGACGCTCATAATCAATTAGAACAGGAACAACATCCGCGACCTGAGCAATTAGTTCATCCTCTGTTCGACCGAGGGTTATTTGGTTGGAAATCTGATAAAAATCTCCAAAAGCCTGCGAACCCTCGCCGTACAAACCTCGAACAGCTAATGAAATTTTAT
>NZNR01000050.1 GCA_002694955.1 Planctomycetaceae bacterium | reverse complement strand
GAAGTCGATCTGCAAGTTCGAGACTTGCCATCTCAAGGCTTACGAACAAAACAGGTTGGTGGCTATTGATTGAAATATGCTCAGCAATATTCATGGCAAGCGCAGTTTTTCCCATACTGGGCCGAGCAGCCAAAATAATGAGTTCCGAGTTGTGAAGCCCTCCGCAGAGAGTGTCGAGATCAGTGAATCCGGTTTCGACGCCACCAAGAGCATGCTCGTGTTTCATGCGAGCATCCATCCGCACCATCACGTCTTCAAGAACAGACTGGATTGGTTTTGCTTCAGCTGAACTACGCTGTTCGAGTATCGAGAAAATCTTTTCTTCAGCCTGTGAAAGAAGTTCTCTTGGTTCATCATAAGCGTCATACGCATCCCTAAGTATGTCAGTGCTCGCATCAATAAGAGACCTGAGCATTGCTTTGTCACGAATGATATGCGCATAGTGTGACGCGTGGGCAGCATGAGGGACTGAACTAATAAGTTCTGCAATTGCGGCAGCTCCTCCAACGGCGTCAAGGTCACCCTTCGTTCGTAATTTCTCCAGTAGTATGGTGGCATCAATACGCTTGCCACTGTCATGCAGGTCGAGTAGATGGCGAAAAATTGTTTGATGCGCTTCGTCGGAAAAATCCTCTGACCGTACAGATAACGCCACATCGTCACAGACATCAGGCTTGAGAAGTATGCTGCCAAGAACGTTTTTTTCGGCTTCAATATTTCCTGGTCGACCAAGTCTGGCTATCTCGGAAACGCTCTGCTCATCTTGGCTACGCGATTGCTTGCTCGACCGATGGCCATTTCGGCTCATCTTTTTTGGTCCGGCCATACTCTGAACGGATTGCGTTGCATTTCCACGAGAATCACCCATTCAGAAGTCCTCTATTCCATTCAAGACTTTTTAGCGTGATAAGAATGCGGTAGCGTTGCTTGTTCAGCCTGACTTGTAATTCCCAGATACTTCACAATTGTCAGCAAGTTTTTGTAAATGCATGTCAAGTTTATTGTTTGAAATAAGCAACTAAAACCGAACCCTCCATTAAATTGATGCTGACTTATTTTTCCTCGCTACTTGCTGGTACAACCCACACCTTCAGTTCACCCTCAACTTCACTCGCAAGACGCACTTTTACCGTGTAGAGCCCAACCTCTTTAAGTGGACCCTGCAGAATAATTTGATCTGGAGGAACAACAAGATCCTGCTGTTTGAGGGATCGTGAAATCTCTAATGCTCCAACTGATCCGTAAAGATGGCCTTCGTCGTTCGCATTCGACTCAATTGTGACGCTTGTCCGGACTAATTCTTCGAGCAGTCCACGAAGTCCAGCAAGTCTTTCACGAGCAATAGTAGCCAGCTTTTCCTTATGCTTTTCCACCATTCTCTTGTGATGTTCGGTAGCAACTGTTGCAAGCCCCTGAGGTAGTAGGTAGTTGCTGGCGTATCCCGGACGGACTTCGACTACTTCACCCTGTTTGCCAAGGTGTTCGACATTCTGGATAAGAAGCAGTTCGATTCCACCTCGCTCACCTTTGGGGAGACGCTTGTGTCGTTGATGCCTCTGTTTTCTTATTGTTGTGGTGGTCATTTGTAGATCCTTAGAAAAATTAAATTAATAATTGATTAGTGAGTTTTGTGGGAGAACCTAAAAGGTCAAAAAGGAATATCGTCGTCACTTCCGCTTGCAGCGCTAGTAGCCCCGAAGCCACTGCCAGTATCATACCCGCCCGACTGATCGCTCTGATCCGGACTGTTGCTGCTGCTACCTTCCTGATTGCGGCCACTCAGGGAACTTCCCTCAGTACGATTGCCTCCGCGTGATCCAATGAGATGCATGCGATCACCAACAACACGAAGTTTTGAGTTTTTCTTTCCGTCTTTTTCCCATGTATCCAGTTTCAAACGTCCTTCGATTAAAAGTGGGGCACCCTTCGTCACATATTCACCTGCGATCTCGGCAGTGCGGCCCCATAGGGTAATGTCAACAAATGTTGTTTCTTCAACCCATTCACCTGATGAAGATTTACGCCGATCATTGATCGCAAGACCGATTTCGGTCACTGCTGAACCATTCGATATATACCGAAGTTCTGGATCACGGGTTACATTCCCCATCAGAAATACCCGGTTCATGCTACTCGCCATAGTGATCTCCCTATTGCGTCGTTCCTAAAATGATCAGTGCTTGAAGCGACATGTGAGATATGGTTCCTAAGTCTACCGTAATGGTGAACATGCGTTCACTTTCTGTCAAGCCCTCTATTTCGAACGCCCATGTAGTGGTGTCATTTCTCTACAGTTGTTTGTGCTGGTTTTGGGCTGCTGTTTCCCGCCTGTGCGTGCTGGACAAGTGGCTCAGCCAAACGGGGGTCAATCTTTAAGATCAGTCGTCGCAATACATTTTCGTTCAACTCACATTGTCGTTCCAAAGCAGCAAGTTTTGTCCCATCGATGCTGAAATAGATGAGCCAATAAGAGCCTTTTCGCTGGCCATTAATTGGATACGCAAGTTTTCTTTCGTCCCAAAGTTGTGAGACAAGAACCGTCCCCCCGTGCTCTGTTACCAGATCGTTAAGTTGGCCAGTGACGGTATCTGGGTCACGCGAATACTTCGTCGAATCTAGGATAAACATCCCTTCGTAAACAGTCATTTTGAATTGTCCTTCCGTATTGTTCTTAAAAGTTTTTTTGTCTTGTAAAGTATCAATTGTACCTATTCATGGAAGCTTGAATCCCTGAGGCTGCCCAAGATTCTGCAGCATCGGCAGCACGCTGAATTGTCTCGTCAAGGTCTACCTGTTCATACTTAGAAAATTTTCCGAGTACAAAAGAAGGTGGGTCCTGCTGTTTTGGAACTGGTCCGATGCCCACTCTGAGCCGAGGGATTGTCGTGCTTGAGAGACGTGTGATGGTGTCGGCAAGGCCCTTCTGTCCGCCTGCAGATCCACTCGGTCGCATCCGAATTGTTTTGAGCGGCAGTTGGAAGTCATCACAGATCACAAGAATGTCCGTTACGTCAAGTTTGTAAAAATCACGAGCGGCAAGCACGCTGCCACCGCTTAAATTCATCCACGTTAGTGGCCAGAGTAATAATGCCGAAGTTCCGCGAATGGAAATTTGAGCAGTTTCTCCCTGAAATCGTTGTCGTCGGCTTGGGTTGCCCCCGCGACCTGCCAATACATCCAGTACGTCAAATCCGACATTATGTCGAGTGCCTTCATATTTCCGTCCGGGATTACCTAAGCCAACCAGCAATTTCACAGAGCATCACCGTTGGGAGTATATGTCGTCTGCAATACAATTGTTCGCGCAATAACGAGTCTCTGTTAACCATCGTTCGACTCTGCTGTTTCTGTTCCGATGTCTGAGGCATCTTCAAGCTTTTGGCTGGAAAGGAGGCATGAAGCTACAACGGCTTCGGCGTCTGCAGTCGCATGGGCTCCTTGAGGGAGTTCAAGATGTTTGACCCTGAGCACGTTTCCAGCCTCGAGATGAGCAACATGTGCAACGGCAACCTCAGGCATGGTCTGGGCTGTGCATTCAACTTCCAGTTCTCGAATTACCTGTTTGAACTTTCCACCAGCCTTTGCTCCTGGGCATTCCCCGCGGAACTCAACTGGGACCACAACATTAATCTTTTCAGATGGATCAATCCGCAAAAAATCAACATGCAGGGGGATGGTGCCGTATGCATTCCACTGGAGTTCACGAACGAGAGCAGGTGACTTTACTGCTCCAGTTAATTCGACTGTTTTGCTACCGTGCCGAACCATTGCTTCAACGGCATCACGTCTGACTACTAAATCAACGCAGGCTTCTCCATGTCCATACAAAACTGCAGGAACATGGCCTTCTTGACGCAATTTTTGGCAGGCTTTTGAACCCGTGACGCTACGGGCAGTGACTTCGAGTAAATCGCTCATCAGGAACTCCTTAATTGGGCTCCATATTGTGCCATTTCTCGATTTTTTCGCAACCGGGCAGCCTCAATTACGGCCTGAATACTCAATTACTGAAACATCATGCTAACTGACTCATTTCGATGAATTCGCTTTATCGCCTGGCCGAGCAAACTGGCAACAGAGAGAACTGTGATATTTGGCAGTGTTTTTTCTTGTGCAAGTGGAATTGAGTCGGTCACGATGATTCCGGACAATGGGGCCGCTTGCAACCTTTCGATAGCGGGTCCGACCAAAAGCCCGTGGGTTGCTGCAGCAAAAATCTGTTTCGCTCCATGATTGTGGAGAACTTCAGCCGCTGAGCAGATAGAGCCAGCAGTGCTGATCATGTCATCAAACATGAGTGCTACTTTTCCTTCGACGCTCGCGCCAATGATATTTGCGCTTGTTGTCGTATCAGCACTCACCCGCCTCTTGTCAACAATTGCCAGAGGGGCATTGAGTCTTTGGCCATGCCCAACAGCTCGCTTGATGCCACCGACGTCAGGACTTACCACAATCAAATCATCTGTAGGCAAATCGATTGATTGCAAATGATTATTGAGTACAGGTGCTGCGTACAGATGGTCCACCGGGACATCAAAAAAGCCCTGAATTTGAGCAGCGTGAAGATCCATTGCGAGTACGCGATCTGCTCCTGCGCGGGTGATTAAGTTAGCCACCAGTTTGGCAGTGATGGGAACTCTGCCCGCGTCTTTCCGATCCTGCCTTGCATAGCCAAAATATGGGATCACAGCTGTGATACGGTACGAACTGGCTCGCTTGAAACTGTCGATCATGACCAGCAGTTCCATGAGGTGTTCATCCACTGGAGGGCATGTTGGCTGAACGATAAAAATGTCTCGCCCTCGAACATCCTCATCAATTTTGCAGGAGATTTCTCGGTCAGGAAATCTTCCGATCGACATTTTGCCCATTGGAAGATTGAGGTAACGGCAGATGTCTTGAGTTAAGGAAGGGTTGGCCAGCCCACTAAAAATCTTTAAATCATTCATGTGTGATATCGGAGCTGCGAGGAGAGAAGAAGTGAATTGTCCCAACACCCTTTTAAGCTTTTGGGGCGGATGTTCAAGGATCGGCATTCTCAACCGGGCAGGACGAATTTCATAGATGTAAGAACCGTGAGAACTTATCGCTGTATTGCTTGGAGGGCCTTTGCCACAGCATGGAGTTGCTGTGGCGTGTTAACCGATAGTGATTCGCTTGGTTCAAGACATGCTACCGCATCTACCTGTTCACCTGCGTCTAGAAGTACTCTCGGACAATCTGTGAGGTAGTACTCTCCAGCTGCGTTATCGGTATTAATTTTCCCCAAGGCCTTGAGTAACTTATCGGCGGCGAAAACATAGGTGCTCATGTTGACTTCTTTAATCAACCGCTCAGTTTCGGTTGCATCCTTTTCCTCAGTAATACATACGAACTGTTTGTTCGTGTCCCGCACTATGCGGCCCAAGCCGGTTGGGTCTTCCGTGATTGCGGTTCCAAGAAGACACGCAGCACCTGTGGATTGAAAAGCTTCAAGTAAACGTCGGATACTCGATGGGCGCAACAGCGGTGAGTCACCACAGACGATAACAACGGGCCGAGAACATGCTCCCTCGGCAAAATTTGATTTTATCAATGGAGCAGCGGCTCGAACGGCGTCACCAGTTCCAAGCTGCTTGTGCTGGACAGCGAATTCAACGCCTGACCTTGCTCCGACTTGTGCGCGTACCTTTTCTCCGCCATAACCAACGACAACAATCTGGTCGTGACATCCAGCGTCGCTTAGTGCATCAAGAACCCACGTAAGCAGAGTCTTGCCAGCTGCCTCATGTAATACCTTGGGCAGGTCGCTGTTCATGCGGGTGCCTTTTCCTGCTGCGAGGACTATTGCTAAAGGCGACGTCTCAGGCATTTAGCTATGTTGCTTTCTTGGTAGGGAGTTTCACTGGACAGTTGTTAGGGGNNATTAAAATCGAGTTCAAAATGATTATGAAAATAGCCAACCTGTGATTTCTCACAAATTGGCTTAGTGGAGGCGGCGGGAATCGAACCCGCGTCCCGTGACGTTTCAGAACAAACTTCTACGTGTGTATTCGGTCAACTTCAATCTCATGAAGACACCCCCGGCCGACAGGGTGTTGTCTTCACCAGCCCGGAACAAATTTAGTCCTGCCCGTACTAGGCGATGAAACAGGACGAGTCGGATTTGGCGACCGATTGGTAGGCCCTTCCGACTGGGGCCATCGCTCGGGGCAACTTAACTAAGCTGCCAGAGAAAACTGAGCTTCGGCAATTGAAGCTGTGGTCGACTTTTAGCGTGGCCTGCCGACCAACCACGACACGCGATCTGAACCTCTTACAATCCGGTCGAAACCAGTACGCCCCCATTTCGAAAGTGAAACAAGTAAAAATGTGGGGACGAATCGATNTCCGTCCCATTATTTTGTNACCAACTGATACTCGAAAACGCTTTTCACCAACCGAATATAGTTTGGACATGTCTATACAGTATACGTCTGTCTTTTCTCCTGAGGGTAGATCTCCTGAGGGCAGAAACTTACCCATTTGTGTCGGTTTTGCTGGCATCTGAGGATAAAAAAAGCCAAATTATTAAGAAAAAAAGAAGAGAAAGCGTGTGAATTAATCCATAATCGGATCCATCTGCGGATGCACTTTGACTACAGTTTTAAGTGCCAATTACTCTTTGATTTGACGGTGTGAAGATGAACCCCGTACTCTTTAATGTAACGAAAAGGTGTTTTGTTCCTGGAGCGGTTTGTACCCGTGGTATAGCAATGCTTCGACAGCCATTATTTTTTGGACTTGCGGTCAAACTGTACAAACTAGGTAGAGCTTCTTGCTTTTTACCAAAAGCACTTCTTCTTGTTACGCTGTTCGCGGTTCCAGCCTCTGGTCAGGAATGGGCTGAGAAAATGTTTTCGGTAACAAGCCACAATTTTGGAACCGTGGCAAAAGGTTCAAAAACGGAATTTCGATTTATCTATCGAAATCTTTATGAGGAAGATGTCCACGTTAGTAGCGTCCGGACAAGTTGTGGTTGCACCCAACCGGCGATCACAAAAAAGTTGATCAAGACACATGAAACTGGTGAAATTGTTGCAGCTTTCAATACAAGAACGTTTCTTGGTCAACATGGTGCGACACTTACGGTGACCTTTGATCAGCCGTTCTACGCGGAAGTACAACTCCGAGTAGCCGGGAATATTCGGGGTGACGTCGCATTCGAACCTGCATCAGTCAATCTTGGGAATGTTGACCTTGGGCGAGGAGCAGAGCAAGTCGTTCGTGTGACACACATAGGCTCTACTCCATGGGAAATAACTGACGTTCGGAGCGCAAATGTAAATTTTGAAGTGCTCCTTTCGCAGCCTCAGCATACAGGTTCCCAGTCTGCATATGACTTAACGCTTCGACTGAAACCGGATGCCCCAGCTGGCTATATAAACGACCAGTTGATTCTTGTTACAAATGATCCGAGAGCTGCACAGATTCCGATGGATGTTGAAGGACGTGTTGTGGCCGAGGTAACTGTAAGCCCCCAACTTCTTGCCCTCGGTAACGTTGTGCCTGGAGGAAGTGTCACAAAGAATATCGTTGTTCGTGCCAACAGACCATTCTGCGTTACAGGGATTGTCTGCAATGATGGTTGTCTTAGTTGCCCAGCAAAAGAGACTCCTGCGAAAGTTCACATTTTGCCAGTGACGTTTCAAGCTGGAGATGTCGGTGGCCAAGTTGAGCGAGAACTGACCATAACAACTGACCTCGGTGATGGTGCAGTGCCGGTAGTAACTGTTCAGGCCATGGTCGATGGTGCGCCTGCTGATGGTGCTTCGGCGCGGCGCAAACCCTCTCCGCAACAGTCTGTGAGCCTTCGGTAGCGTCTCGAAATTATCTGCGGTCTTGTATGGCAACGTAAGTTCGTGGCGTTGGGCCTACATATTTCGAAAGCGGGCGAATTAAATGATTTTCGTCCATTTGTTCAATAATGTGTGCTGTCCATCCACTTACGCGTGCAACAACAAAGAGCGGCGTGAAAAGATTAATAGGTAGCCCAAGAGCGTGATAGATGCGGGCTGCTGGCCAATCCAGGTTGGGCCGAAGTCCTTTTCTTTCAAGCATAAGTTGTTCGACGTTGTGCGCAAGATTTTCTAATTCATGGTGCGGCTCATAAATTGAATCGCTATGAATAAGTTGATGGCATGTTCTATCCAAAAGATCAGCCCTAATATCACCCATTTTGTATACACGGTGACCAAAACCCATGACAACTTCGTTGCTGTTCAGTTTCCGGGTGAGCCACGGCTCAATATTTTCTGGCACACCAATGTCCATAAGTTGATGGAGAACTTTTTCATTTGCTCCGCCGTGAAGAGGGCCTTTAAGTGTCCCGATGGCGGCAGTCACTCCGGAGTGCAGGTCGGATCCTGTTGACGTGACAGTACGAGCGACAAACGTTGAGGCATTGAATTCATGCTCGGCGTATAAAATTAGTGTTGTGTTGAAAGCTGTTGCTGCGATGTCAGAAATTTCGGTATGACCTAATTTCTCTAACAGAGCAGTTGCCAGTGGTTTATCAGGCCAGGGCGATGGGTGGTTTCCGCGAAGGCAGTCAAGCCAGGTAGTCAACAAAGCAGGTACTTGGCCAAGTAGTTTTTCGGCTTTCATGTATTCTCGAGCAAGGGAACCACTGTTCGGCAATGCCATCGGCCCGTTGTCACAATCAAGTTGTCCGAGAATACTCACGCCAGTTCGAAGCACATCCATAATTGAAGAACTAGGTGATGTCTCGGCGAGTTTCTGAAAGCAAGTCACAACGGTTTCAGGTATGGATCCCGCTGCAGATTGAATTCTCTCGGTAAAGGCTTCGAGCTGGTGCAAGGTGGGGAGATCTTCCGGCTACTGCACGGCGACGGCACCGAGGACAGGCCAATGCCCACCGCCCAGTCACGCTTCTACGCCGCGTGCGTGGTGCTCGCGCTGGAGCACA
>NZNR01000049.1 GCA_002694955.1 Planctomycetaceae bacterium | reverse complement strand
ATTCTTGGATGGATTGCACCTCTCCTTATTCTCGGTTGCGGTGTGGCTGCATTTATGGCAATGGGAAGTCAGCCGCCACCGCCACGTTTAGCGCCTGAGAGTGTTGCTGCAACGGCTGTTGAGACAGTCATGGCTGTCCGCGAACGAGGTGTTTTCCAGATTGATTTTGATGGTGTGGTTGTCCCGCTACGTGAAGTAACGCTATCAGCTGAAGTTGGTGGACGGATCGTCAAAAAGTCAGCTGGCTGTCAGAGTGGGGAGTTTGTCAATAAAGGTACGTTGCTTCTTGAGATCGACCCACGTGATTATGAACTCGAGGTGCGTCGCCTGAAACAGGAGCTGAAGCAGTCGATGTTATCAATTGAGGAAATTGATGAAGAGATTGATCAGAATGCTCGATCGGTAGAACTTGCGAAAAGACAGGTTGAACTGGCGCATCGCGAAGTAGTAAGGCAAGATAGTCTGAAGTCCGATAGGGTAGTAACTGAAGCAGATTATGAGCGAGCCCTACGAGATGAACTGTCAGCGGACAGTAGTCTTAATGCATTGCAAGGTCAGCGTCGCGTCCTTGCCAAGCGCCGTATTCGTTTAAACGAAGGCAAGACTCTCACAGAGACAATGCTTGAGCGGGCCCAACTCGACTTAGAGAGGACGCGAATCAACGCTCCTTTAAGTGGTGTTGTTGTTGAAGAAATGGTCGAAGCAGAATCCTTTGTTAGCAAAGGTAGTCCGCTGATCACTATTGAAGACACCAGTGCAGCCGAGGTGAGAGTAAGCCTTCAAATGGATGATGTGTCACGGATCTGGAGTGACAGTCGTCGGGCTTCGGGAATGTCTCCATATGATTTTCCTGATACGCCAGCGACCGTCATTTACCGCATAGGGAAGCGTCAATATCGATGGAAGGGTGTACTTGAAAGACAGGAAGGCAAGGGGCTGGAAGCACGGACGCGAACACTTCCCTGTAGGGTTCTTGTGTCTGATCCAACTGGTGTCGAGGCAATTGATCGCTACGGGTCAGCATTACCTAATCTCCCACTTGGTGCACCAAAATCACTGCTTCGTGGAATGTTTGTTGATGTTCAGGTCGAGGTTGAAACGGATCAGCCGCTCGTTTCCATTCCGTGTGAGGCATTACGCCCAAATGGGGATGTCTGGGCTGTCAGGAATAATACTTTGACAATTCTACAGCCACCACTTATTCAGATGTCAGCAGGAAGAGCTGTTTTTGAATCAACACCAGATGGAATTCAGCCAGATGACCAGATCGTGCTCAGTCAGATCGCGAATCCGCGTGCAAATATGCCAGTTGTCGATAGCGCTAGCCAGTCATCTGCTGAATCAAGAGATCTGCCTCAGTCCGCAAATGAAAGTTCCTCAATTGCTTCTCCCCAGTCAGGTAAGTGAAAAGCCCCCATGCGCAGTTTGATCTCTTGGACAGTTCGAAATATGCCAGCGATGAATACGTTGGTTGTGGCAATACTCATTGTGGGAGCGATGAGTTTTTCGAGTATGCGGCGAGAGGTTTTTCCAGAATTCGAACTTGAAATAATTCTTGTTTCTGTGTCGTATCCGGGAGCGACACCAGAGGAAGTCGAAGAGGGAATATGCCAAAAAGTTGAAGAAGCCTGTCGCAGTGTTTCACAGGTTAAAAAACTCACTAGTGTTGCTCAGGAAGGTATAGGATTCTGCATATTTGAACTGGACTCTGGCACGAAAGACGTACAAAAAGTNCTCGGTGAAATTCGGTCGGAAGTGGAGCGGATCCCCAGCCTTCCGGAACTTACCGAGGATCCTAAAGTTGAGCAGATAACTCTTCGCAACCCAGCAATAAAGGTCGGCATATTAGCCCCGCGAGTTGCTGGAGGTGTCGCCGAATCTGAATTACGAGATGTNGCNGAGTTTGTGCGAGATGACCTTCTCTCTCTGCCGGCCGTATCTGCCGCAAATCTCCAAGGGGCGAGAGACTATGAAATCGACATAGAGATCTCAGAACGAATGCTACGAAAATACGGGCTCTCATTACGGAATGTTGCTGATATTGTTCGTCGGGAAAATCTGGAGTTGCCGGGTGGNACCATTCGTGGTGAAAGTGGAGAGATTCTACTGAGGGGAAAAAACAAGCGGTATGTTGGAGANGAGATCGCGACGCTTCCTTTGGTTACTTTGCCTGATGGGCTTGTCTTAACGGTCGGCGACTTGGGTACCGTGCGTGACGACTTCGCAGATGTTACCGCAACGAATCAAATCAATGGTCGGCAAGGGATGGTTGTATCCATCGATAGGAGTTCAGGTGAAGATCTTTTGGCTATGACAGAAGCAGTGAACGCCTATGTTGCCAAAGTGTCGTTGCCGGAAGGCTATGAGATTGTGACGTGGGCAGATCAATCAATAGATGTTCGTGATCGACTTGAAATGCTTGTGAACACAGGAGCGCAGGGACTTCTCATTGTTTTTGTCATTCTGTCGCTTTTCCTCAACTTGAAAATTGCCTTTTGGGTTGCCTTGGGCATCCCGTTCTGCATGCTAGGGGCTGGAGGTCTGATGTTTCTTACTGACCAGACCCTCAACATGCTGTCAATGTTTGCATTTCTTATGGCAATTGGAATTGTGGTGGATGATGCGATAGTTGTGAGTGACAATATCGAGCGTCATCGTCGACTTGGTAAAAATCTAGTTGCTGCTGCAATCGATGGTACTGCTGAGGTCTCGCCAAGTGTTGTGTCGAGTGTGACAACGACAGTTATTACGTTTCTGCCGCTTTGCTTTGTTTCTGGAGTAATGGGCAAGTTTATTGCTGTGATGCCATTTGCATTCATCACGGCTCTGATCATGTCTCTTGGTGAATCGTTGCTGATACTTCCTGGCCATCTTTCTCACGAAAAGGGTTTGATTTTCACAGTACTCGGGTGGCTGCTTTTCCCGTTTCGTGTGTTTCTGCCCGTGTTAACGTGGCTGCAGAAGGCGTGTGACCAAAGTCTGCAGTGGCTTGTGCGAACATGCTACAGACCACTTCTGAACCTTGCTCTGGCGAATCGGCTGAGCACCTTAGCGGTGGCTGTGAGTGTTCTCATGATGGCTATAGCACTTGTGCGAAGTGGTGTTACACCGTTTTCCTTATTTCCGAAAATTGATGCGAATCGACTGCTTGCTAAGGTAACGTTTCCCGATGGCACGCCAGCAGCGGTGACAGACGAAGCAACTCGAAGAATTGAACAAGCTGCGTTCCAGACAGGGCAGAAGCTATCAAATACAGAAGACTCGATTGTGCGTCTCGTGCATCGCTCTGTGGGGCAGGTTGCTGCTCAGGGAGAGGTCGGTCCAGATGCACGGGTTAGTGGGAGCCATGTAGGAGCCGTAGCAGTTGAGCTCATTGATGGAGAAAGTAGAGATGTAACAAGTGAGGAATTTATCAGTGATTGGCGACTTTCAGCCGGTAGCTTTCCAGGCGTAGAAAGCCTTGTCTTTAAAACAGAAAATATTGGTCCCGGTGGGAAGGCGGTAGAATTTAAATTGCTGGCTCGAAGTGATCCAGATGCTATTCGTCAGCTTGAGGAAGCAGTTGAGCGATGTAAAGAATGGCTGGCTCAATACCCGGGGGTAATAGATATTGATGATGATTCTCGACCAGGTAAGTGGGAGTATCAACTTCGGGTCAAGCCCGAAGCTGAAGCAATGGGCGTGTCTCTCGCGGATCTTGCCGGAACCGTTCGGGCGAGTTACTACGGCGAAGAGGTGATGCAGCTTCAGCGAGGTCGCCATGAAGTGAAACTCATGGTGAGATATCCACAAGAAGAGCGTCGAAGTGTTGCAACCCTGAATGATATTCGTGTGACGAGTCCTGATGGGATCAAGCGGCCTCTTGACGAGTTGGCAGAAATAGAAATTAAGCGGGGTTATTCTGAAATCAATCGATTGAGTCAGAAGCGGTCCATAACAGTCGTTGCTGATATCGACGTAGCAAAAAGTTCACTTACAAGCGGTCAGATTACTGGAGATATGGAAAGGCGGCTTATGCCAGATTTGCTTGCTGAGTATCCGCTGGTAAGCGTTCGGTGGGAGGGCGAGCAAGAACAAACTCAGGAAAGTCTTGAAAGCTTAGGAGTCGGGTTTATTGTTGCCCTGTTTGCAATGTTTGTCCTTCTCACAATGGAATTCAAATCATATTTCCAGCCTCTCCTTATCATTGCGATCATACCATTTGGGTGCGCCGGAGCAGTTTTTGGTCATGCGTTACTTGGCATGCCTCTCACCATATTCAGTATGTTCGGGCTTGTTGCATTAGCTGGTGTTGTTGTGAACGACTCTATTGTATTAATCGACTTTATTAATCATCGGGTTCGATCTGGCATGCCTCTTTTTGATTCCCTTCGCGAGGCCGGGCAATTACGATTCAGGCCTGTTTTTCTTACGAGCGTAACGACGATAGGTGGGTTATTCCCGTTGATGACTGAAACAAGTTTCCAGGCTCAGTTCTTAGTTCCTATGGCGACGTCTTTGGTCTTTGGTTTGGCGGCTACAACACTAATAGTCCTTGTCCTCGTGCCTGTCATGTATTCCTTTTTTGGAGCATCAGCGTCGGCGACCGAAGAAAAGCCTACTTGGCAGAAAGTAGATGTTGATTCAGCCACTCATGCGGTGGTTTGATACTCGTTTTTCCACTGAGAGCAGTGCGGTAAGATCCACTCAGTGGTATTCTTGGCTTTGTCTGATTCACTGGATTGATCGCTGGCTTTTACGAGGGGAATGAATGGAAATGAGATCAGCGAGTTGTTTGTTCATAGGGTTGGCCGCCATCATCATGGCTTCCGTTGCGTTTTCCCTTCCCTCGTGGGGAATTACGAATGAATCCTTGGATGGAAGTGTTGCACAAAATCGATGCTGTAGTTGTAGCGGTGCTTTTCCTCGTGAAGCTGCTCGTCTTTGTGGAAGTTGTTCAAATAAATACAGTTCAAAATGTTGTCTATGTAGCGGTGCTTTTCCCACTGATATTGCACGACTATGCGGAAGTTGTTCGAACAAATACCGCTCAAAGTGTTTTATTTGTAGTGGAGCCTTTCCAAAAGAAGTCGGAAGGCTTTGCAGTCGGTGTACGAGCAAATATTAAACTGGACGCAATTAATGCAGCACGCACATGAAGGCTGATTAACGATTGCAGAGAAAATGGCAGATGTCGCCGTCTTGCATGACATAGTCCTTGCCTTCAATCCGTAATTTTCCCGCAGCACGAATTTCTTTTTCGCTGCCAAGGCTTTCAAGATCTTCCACGGAATGAATTTCTGCTCTGATAAACCCCTTCTCAAAATCGGTGTGAATGACNCCAGCAGCCTGAGGGGCTGTTGCCCCTATCGGGACAGTCCATGCTCTGACTTCTTTCTCACCGGCAGTGAAGAAGCTTTGTAGGCCAAGGGTCGTGTAGCTGGCTCTGGCCAGAACGGCTAGTGCTGGTTCATGTAATCCAACATCTGAGAGCATCTCGAGACGATCGTCATGGTCTAGTTCGGCAAGTTCGGCCTCGAGTTTTGCGCACACGGCAACAACATCAGCATGGGCAGCGGAGGCGGCTTCACGAACTTTNTTTACAAGTTCACCGGTTCCTTCGAGGTCNGATTCATCAATATTTGCTACGTAGAGAATGGGCTTTGCAGAAAGGAGGCCGAGTTCCTTGATAGCTGCTCGCTCTGTATCTGTGAGATCAAGTGTTCGGAGTGGCTTCTCTTTAATCAAATGGTTTTGGCACTTCTTGAGTACCTCAAGTCGGCTCTTTGCTTCTTTGTCCTGACTTCGTGCATTCCGCTCTGCTTTTGGGAGAATAGTTTCGAAATGCTGTAGATCAGCGAGCATTAATTCAAGTTCGATGGTTTCCATGTCAGCTACCGGATCAACGGTCCCGGCAACATGAATNACATCTGGGTCATCGAAGCATCTCACAACTTGTAGAATCGCATCGACTTCACGGATGTGCGAGAGGAACTTATTTCCTAAGCCCTGCCCCTCACTTGCCCCTTGCACGATTCCTGCGATGTCCACCAATTTGAGTGCTGCAGGNATCACTTTTTGTGTCGGAACATGGGTCGTAATGCGATCGAGACGATCATCAGGAACGCTTACCATGCCCCCGTTGGGTTCAATTGTGCAGAACGGGTAATTCTCACTTTGTGCTGCCTTGGAAAGAGTCAGCGCGTTAAATAGCGTGCTTTTTCCAACATTGGGCAGGCCGACTATACCAGCTTCCATAAATGTTACGAGGTGGCAGTTGCCGCCCTTTCTCCGCCAAAAATAGTTCTTTTTGCAACCACCCACCAACCCGGCCGATCAAGTCCTCTGTATGGAGAGTTCTCTGGCAGGTGTTGAATAAGGTACGTATGTGCTCCGGCCAGATTGTGGTACGGAAGTGAGGGGAAGAGATGGTGCAATGCGTGGTAACGGATTGAAAAAGGAAAGAAAAGAAGTGTCAGNGGATCATTACGAGTGAAATTGCATGAGTCAAGAATGTGTGATTCCACATCACTTGTTTCGCCATCTCCATCAAAGTGGTGGTCAGCAAGTTGACGCATCTGGTTCATGATGAGCGTTGACAAGCCTAGAAGGTAAAGCAGTGGGATGCGGCTTAGTGGAGCAGCGCCTGTAAAAACNGCAAGAGGGATAGCGGCTGCTCGTATGAAGCAAAGCAGTTCCATTGCCGTGATCACTCTCCTGTCGAAGTCGTTAATTTGTCGTCGGTATTTTAAGTTCAGCGTGAGTGAACTGCCCCGCTCAAGTACAAATTCACGAAGTCGCGGGTGTAAGAATGTCAGTGGCGCTAAAAGGAAACGAAGGAAAACGATGACAGGATATGCCATTATGAAGAGGCTGTAANAAAGAGCGCTTTGCCAGTTGCCAGCTTCGAGAACGTTGGCGACATACTCAGGATCTTCAGGTGTTCCATACATTCGCTGACTGTGGTGGTCACGGTGATGTCGAGTGAAAAAGCATGAGGGTGTCAGGGTGAAAACACCAACAAGCAAGTTCCAAGCTACCTTAAATGTTCGCATCTCATTNGCACCGAGGTGACAGACTTCATGAATCAGCGAGCCAAGTCGGTAGAGCCAAAAAACTGCAATCGGAAAGGCAAGTATTTGTTGCCAAGAACCAAGCGGGGCAAGAAGATAAACCGTTGCTGCAGAGTAGGCTAAAATCAGGCTTAGCAAAAAATCAGCCCAGTAACGAATCGGNGAGACCTTAAAAAAATTAGTATCTGACTGGCGNATGGTTTTACGAGCATCACGAATCCAGGTTGGGACACTGCCTGCGTAAGAAGAGTCTGTCAATCCGTTTGTCGTTACGTCAACGGCTTCGGCTATTTGTTGCATTGAACTCTCCTAAGTAAACTTGCACAGTGCTGCGGGAATCCATGTTGTGTGAATCTTAAAGGTAAGCATTGTGAAATCAAAGCGGTTACCAACTGGTATCAGCATAGGTAACAGACCAAAAACGTCGAAATCTCAAAAGGGGTTGTTGTCTAAAAGCAGCAAAAACCGGCCCAATGGTGGCTCTTGGGAAATCCTTGGGTCCTCATTTTTCAATCGACGTGCTGACTCAGTTGCCCGGGAGCTCCTCGGTTGTTGGCTTATCGTCCGGCGCGGTAAGCGGCATCAAGAAAAACACCGTATTTTTGAAACAGAGGCATATCTAGGTCCACAAGATCTCGCCTGCCACGGTCGTGTTGGGCCAACGCCACGCAATCAGGTGATGTTTGGGCCTGCGGGATATTGGTACGTTTATCTTTGTTACGGCATGCACTGGATGTTGAATATAGTGACCGGACGGGAAGGTCTACCGGCTGCTGTACTTCTTCGCGGAGCGGGAGATTCGGTCGGGCCTGGCCGCCTCACGAAAATGCTCGGTGTGACGAAACACTACGATGGGAGACTGGCTGATCCAGTCACGGGCTTATGGATTGAGGGAGGTGCAGTAGTGCCGCGCCGGCAAATCTGTCGAACACCACGTATTGGTGTCAGCTATGCTAAAGAGTGGGCAGAAAAACCATTGAGATACCTCGTCGATCCAAGTAGCTTTGAGGCCCGCTTTGTAATAGACGATGGTGAGCGACAATAATTAAAGTATGTGCTGAAAGTCGAGATAAAAACTCGAACAGGAAGATAAAAACATGACTGTTTTGCACCACGAAAGCCGCTATGGTTTTTTAGTAAGGCCACTTCTGGCTTGGCTTGTAATGACGTGTATGTCTGGAGTTTTTATGACAGATCGAATAAGTGCAGGAGAGCCCTCTGCCGTGGCCACAGCAACTTTTGGGGGCGGCTGTTTTTGGTGCACCGAAGCGGTGTATGCCGAGATACGTGGAGTAAAAAGTGTGACGAGTGGGTACACAGGAGGCCGCATCCCAAATCCAAACTACAAGCAGGTATGCAGTGGTCTTACCGGTCATGCCGAAGCGGTTGAGATTGAGTATGACCCGGCAATTGTGCCTTATGAGAAACTTCTCGAAATATTTTTTGCAACACATGACCCAACAACACTTAATCGGCAGGGAGCTGATGTTG
>NZNR01000048.1 GCA_002694955.1 Planctomycetaceae bacterium | reverse complement strand
ATATCATCAAAGAAGACCACTATCTTTCCACTTTTTGTATTCCGCTCCACCCTCACATGATGCCATTGATCGTCCCATGGAACCAAATTCTTGTTTTTTGTTAACGCTCGACGAGGTGCACCGTTCACTATCATAATTTGACCACTATGCGGATCGGGTTTTGCACCAAGATGAACATAATAAAAATGTTCTGGGTCTTTGTATTGAAAGAACACACAGCAGTCACGATGATTGCCGGTGTCACGAGTACTTTTTACGTCAAACTCAATAACAGTATCGGTAAGGTCCAGATCCCGGACTAACGCTATATTATGTGGGCTCCGAACCTTTGGCTGGTAATCACTCTTCCGCTTATTGAGCCCCCAGGCCGCACGACCATTCTGTTTTGTCAGTGTCCACGAGTCAGAATCTGTTGTTTCCCATCGCGTACTACCGTCACTAAAATCATCCTCGAATACCATATCTTGTATAGATTGAGCAAATACATCAGAAACGTTCCAGGCAAGAGTCACGAAACACAGAGTAAAAAACAGACGTCCTCGATTCCTCGTGCTCTGTTTGGTCATGATAAAATCTTTCCATTAAATTTGAATTTGCTTGTCCCGAATACGTGAAGAGACTTCCTTTGCAGACAATGTCTTCCCTGTGAGCTCCATTATGCGAGATCTTGTCCAACATATCGAACTTCTTCTACATTCATTCTCCTCCCTTCTTGGGAGGGAGTTACTTGTACATGATGGCAGCCATGAGGAACGAGTTCGTTGTTTATTTGATGCACCATTTGTTGTTGTTTCACATGGACTAGAGAACGATCCCATACTGAATTACGGGAACAAAAAAGCGCTATGCCTCTGGGAGATGACTTGGGAAGAATTCGTTCGGACGCCGTCTCGAAAAACAGCTGAGCCCGTTCACCGGGATGAGCGTGCACGTCTTTTGGACAGAACCAGAAAAAATGGGTATATCGATGATTATGCCGGCATTCGAGTTTCCAAGACTGGCAAGCGTTTCAAGATTGAAAAGGCGGTTATCTGGAATATTTCTGACGAAAATGGACGCTATTACGGTCAGGCTGCAACATTCGATACATGGCATTATCTGGCTTCGGTAACGTCTGTCACTCCGCAGACATGAAGCAGCGTTCTCATATTCACATTCAAGTATCACAGAGGGAGCACCCATGTTACGAAGCAAATATCAAACTATTTTTTGCATGCTTTTTTTTATAGGTAGTTTTTTTCTCATCGATAGCCCGCTCTTGGCTACTGATTGGATACCCCTTATCAATCAGCATCTTTCTGATAACTGGACAACAAAGGGGGCGTGGTTGTTGCAAGACGATGGCGTGATCCACCTTCCTGAACGTGAATATAAGCACTGGAAGAACTATGAAAACTATCTTGTCCTAAAAGATGTCAACGTCACAAATTTTGAAATTGATTTTGATTGGCGTACGACAAAGAACAGTGGTCTCTATTTTCACATTCCCGATCTTGCACAACTCAAGGATCGGAACCATAAAGAAGTACAACTCTTTGAGAACAGTCTCTGGTTGAAGCCAGAACTTGGCGACCATGCTGCTGGTGGAATCATTCCAGGTCATGCACCAACGAAGAATGCTTCAAAACAAGCAAAACAGTGGAACCATATGCATATTCGGTGCATCGATAATCAGATTACTGTTTCAATAAATGATGAAGTCGTGAATCAGGTCAACTTGAATGAAGGCGCTGCGGGGCAGCGATCCAGGCGCGGAGGATTCGCTTTCCAAGATCATGGCTATGCCGTCTGGCTCAAAAATGTCCGGCTCAAGATTCTTGATGAAGATACGTAGATCTTCATTACACATCGAGATTTCTTACATCGAGAGCATTCCGCTCAATAAACTCACGACGAGGCTCGACTTTCTCTCCCATCAACGTACGAAAAAGTTCATGGGCAGCTGCCGCATCTTCCATCGTGACACGAAGAAGCGTACGGTTTGATGGGTCGAGTGTTGTCTCCCGGAGCTCCTCAGCATTCATTTCACCAAGACCTTTGAAACGGGTGATTGCTAAGCCCTTTTCACCAGCACGCCTTACCGCTGCAAGAAGACCTCGTAAATCTTCAAGCCCTATCATATTTTCACCACGACGCAGCTTGTACCGAGGTTCTTCTGTACCAGTTCGGTCTTCAGGCATGAGAGACTCGATTCCAAACCCCATCGAATCGAGCTCTTTAAGCCCCGCATTAATGCTGCGGACCTCATGAAGATCGATAACAATGAGTTGATGGTCAGCTGATTCCGGATCGGCTGCACCACCTCCACCTGGTTTGTTTTCATCAGCTTTTCCAGCCTCTAATTCACCACCTGTGATTTTCTCTTTTGATTCAACAAATGCCTCAAGCTGGTCACGACTCGTAAACCAATGCTCTTCAGTGCCAAAAAAGACATGATACATCGGGAGCATTTTCGTATCTGAGTCACGTCGATCCGCATGGTCACGTAAGCTAATGCCTCGACGTTCAAGCGCGACAAGGGCGTCTTCTAATCCAGCCAACGTTCGACAGAGTTTCTGCATCTCCTCTCCAGCTAACTCCCGGCCATCACCTGGCAAGAAGACACCTTCTCCGAGGCCTTGATCAAGCAGTTGTTGCTTCATTTCTTCTTCTGTTTGCACATAGTAAACCTGCTTCTTGTTGCGCACACGAAAGAGCGGTGGTTGGGCAACATAGACGTGTCCAGAAACAACCAATTGGTACATCTGTCTATAGAAAAAGGTCAGTAAGAGCGTACGGATATGCGAACCATCAACATCAGCATCCGTCATAATGACAACTTTGTCGTATCGTCGCTTTGAAAGATCTGCCTCTGGCCCAATGCCTGCTCCTATTGCTGAAATGACACTGCGGACTTCTTCGTTCGCAAGAACTTTGTCCTCACGACTTTTATACGCATTGATAATTTTTCCCCGAAGAGGAAGAATTGCCTGATATTCACGGAGGCGGCCACCCTCAGCTGAACCACCTGCTGAATCACCCTCAACGAGATAGATTTCACATTTATCAACATCTTTACTGGTGCAGTCACGAAGTTTACCGGGTAGACCACCACCCGAGAGCGCACCTTTCCGTTCACGGAGAAGTGCTTTTGCTTTTTGAGCGGCAGTACGTGCTTCAGCTGCGAGAACACCTTTCTGGACAATAGCTTTTGCGCTCTTGGGATGTTCTTCAAGGTATTTACCAAGAAATTCACCCACGGCTGAGGTAATGATGCTCTCGACTTCATTATTGCCAAGCTTTGTCTTGGTTTGTCCTTCAAATTGCGGCTCCGCAACTCGCACGCTCACAACAGCTGTGATCCCTTCTCGTACATCATCACCTGTTGGCACTAAGTCCTTATACATTCCTGTTTTCTTGCCATAGGAATTGAGACTTCGAGTAAGTGCTGAACGAAAACCAGAAACATGCGTTCCACCCTCATTCGTAGAAATGTTATTTACATAACTGTGTACATTTTCTGTAAAGTCTCCGGTGTATTGAAGCGCGATATCCCAGGCGACACCCTCTGTCTCACCTTGAAGACAAATGACATCGGGATGGATGGCGTCACTTGACCTATTTAACCATTCAACAAATTCTTCAACACCTCTCTCATAATGGTATTCCTCCGTCTGGCCACTCGAAGCATCGGTAAAGACAATCCGCACACCAGAATTGAGAAATGCTAGTTCTTGAAGGCGGCGAGAAAGGACATCCCAGGAAAATTTAGTCTGCGGAAAAATCTGAGGATCTGGTTTAAATGTTGTCTTCGTACCTGTCGCAGTCGCCGTGCCCATTTTCCTAACCGGCCCGGTTGGCTCTCCCCGCTGGTACTCCTGCTGCCAAAGATGCCCGTCTCGAGATACCTCAACTTCACACCACTCAGAAAGAAAGTTGACGACTGTCACACCAACACCATGGAGACCACCAGATGTCTGGTACGCGCCTTTCTCAAACTTTCCTCCAAATTTGAGCACAGTCATCACACCCTCAAGAGTCGATACTTCGCGATCCATCTCCTCTGAAAGCTGCTCATGAATACCTGTTGGGATCCCTCGACCGTCATCTTCAACGGTCACACTACCATCAACATTGACTGTCACTGCTACTCGATATGCATATTTGGCCATACACTCATCAATTGAGTTATCAACGACTTCATAGACCAGGTGATGGAGTCCACGTGACGTGTTGTCACCTATATACATTCCAAACCGTTCTCGGACATGCTCACGATCAGAGAGATGCTTTAAGTCAGTACTGGTATAACCTGCTTCTGATGGATCTTCTGCAGGAGATGGTGCTGATTCAGCCATGGACGCCTTTCACAAAACGATTAAGTAGGTTGGAATACAAGTTTGTTAAACAGTTTTTGCGGGATCGAAATATATCGACATTACTTTTGACCGGCTTCAATGAGGAGGCGACAGCGAATATCAGTAATCCCCTCTGATGGCAGCAGTGACTGGAGTTTTTTAATGACTTCATGTTTATGAAAGCCCATTTCCTGCACCAGTGCTGAATGAGTTACAAAGACTTCGAGAATGCCTCGACGTACAACACCTGCCTGAGAGACACCTTGCAAACTTTCTGGGGCGACACGCTCCCACGCAGAGCGTAATGCATCACTCCCTTGCTCACGGTCGTACCCAGTTCTGGCCATTAACCTCGACAAAACATTTCCGAGGGTTCGTGGGTCTGTCATTCTGCTGGTTTTCCAAGGTAGAGACACTGAAGGCACAATGGTTGTTCCTCTGTAGACCACAGTACTAATCAGCTGCTAACGGCATGACACAGTACCCATAACCATCCTCAGTTCGGTAAACACACGCACTCTGACCATCTGTGAGTTCGACATCAATGGAAGTTGCTGGATCAAGAACTCGAAGGAATTCACTGACAAAGCGAGGATCTAGTTTGATCTGTACGGTTTCACCGCTATGGTCAATGGGCATCTCCACGCGACTCTGGCCACTTTCCGCCGATTGACCAGCCAGGACCAATTGTCCCGATTCNAATTCAAAATCAACGCCTTTGGATTGTTCGCTNGTGACAATGGCNGCTTGCCGTACGGCTGACAGAAGTGGTCCTGCTACGACTTTGACCCGCACAGCATCGGGTCTATCTGGAAAGACGTCTCGCCACCGAGGAAACCTTCCCTCTACAAGCCGTGCTGATATCGTGGTATGTCCAGTGTGAATTAGCACATCACTTCCCTGGACAGCTAATTTCACAGGAGTCTCTGCATCTCCAAGGCTCCGCTCAATAAGCTGCATNGCGCGAGCGGGAACAATCGGTTGAGTATCCGGCAGTTCACCACCCTGAATTGAAGATGGACCTTCCATCTTTGCAAGACGGCGACCATCTGTTCCAACAGCCACTACCGTAGCATCTGTTAACTCAAGGAGAACACCTCCAAGGGCATAGCGACTCGACTCGTTATCAGTCGCAAATACAGTTCTACGAACTAATTCACGAACCAACGGTGTTGAGAGTTCAAAACAGGCATCTGCTGGAAATGTCGCTACTGATGGGAATTCGACTGGATCTTCTGCCGGTAAACGAAACTGACTTCGAGCAGCCTTGACAACTGTTGCGTTTCCATCGGACTCAATCTCGAATGTTGTTCCAGGTGGACTTTCCCGGACGATTGCCATTAATCGTNCGCTTGGCAAAAGCACGCTTCCTGCTGCCGTTGTTTCAACACCTTCGATTTCAGTACGAATACCTATTTCCAAGTCTGTGGCTGAAAGGACTGCAGTAGATCCATCGACTTCCAATTTTACGTTTGTCAGGACCGGTCTTGTTGACCTGGTAGGTACAACAACAGCAGCTGTTTGAAGCGCTGNTAGAAGCGGTTCGCGTGTACATCGAAAGTTCATATAGGGGAAACTGTTTCAAGGAAAAGGACAAAATAAATCAATTGATTGATATGCCTAAACCAATCAATCCGGGGACCCCTCAATTTACCCGATTTTTGTGCGTCTCGCAGAAGATTTATGAGAATTTTTCGGCTCAAAAAGCACTTGTTTTNATGTCTTTTGAGCCCGGTCGATTCTCAATTCAAGAANCACTCATCGGTGTCTTCTTCTATTTCCTTTTATAAGAAAATAAGCAAGTAAAAGAAGGAATAGAAAGAGTATGAGAANTAGTAGTAAAGGAAAGTGATAACTAAGCCACCGAAATGAAAATGTAGTTAGAATAGCCCCCTGGATAACCACAACGTAGTGTCGTTTTGACTCATAAAAACAAAGGTTTTTAATAAAATAGAGGGATTATAAAAAGGACATGTCTAACGTGGAAGTTTTGTCTGATCGATGTCATTTGTTTGTTTATTAACGCCTTTTTTGTCTGTCGATTGATCTGGTACATAGCTTTCATAGAAGGTCAAGAACTTCTTTATTGCATGTTCGAGCAAAGCNCATGTATNGCATAATCATGTGTCATNNAGCTGGGTACTGCATGATTTNGNATTGGTTCGAAGATGTTGACAAATCCTCGAAGACAGAAATCAACAAAATGATGACACTCTATCNAACAGTTTTATAACTGTCTTCTCAACAAATAATCGAATGCTGCAACTGCCTTTTAATTGCTCGAAGGTCAGCCTGAGTTGCTTGATCCTGTTGTAGTGATTTTGTAGTGATCTTCAAGCTATGAAGGATGGTCGAGTGATCTCGACCGCCAAAGAATTGTCCAATTTCATGGCTGCTTAAATCTGTCATTTCTCGAATGCAGTATATAGCGAGACCCCTTGGACGAACATGACATCGACGTTGAGAGCNATTCTGAATATCTTTTTTTGTCACATCAAAATGGCTGGCAACGGTGCATATGATTCTATGAACTGTATCCAGTGTTCCAGAATCGATTGNTTNCNGTATCTTTGTATTGCGCTTCTGAGTCTGTCGNACTCGTGNTTTCTCCGCATGTCTNNCTTTGTTATTGCTCTGTTTCGAGGAAGAGGTGCCATGTGGAAATTGAAACAGNAATCCTGCAGATAGTCGNGAAGCAAGAGAGGGATGTAAATGAAGANTCGAGGGATGATCCGTAAGGGTTACTATTACGAGAGAGGTATTTCCNAGCAGCAGGTCTAAGTACTGACATGCCATAAACTGATCAGATTCATTCTGTGCNACACAGTNAAGTTGGTTAATAACAACCATGTTAAAGTTGTTATCAGAACAATTNGNTTTTCCATTATCTGAATCTAGTAATTTCCGTATTGGCTGGAGTGATCCGACCNCGCGATATTTNCTGAGTAATGTTGATAGGACCGATCCTTCTGTTCGTGTCCATGACTTGCATACAGTATCCCTTGTTTCCTCACATGTTTTTTCCCAGGAAGTTATTGCACTCTGCACCCATTCTTCACNNGCGATTTTTTGGCCACCAAACCCAACCACAAGAAAACNCTCTCGTTCTGGTATTGGATATGTAGATTGAGTGGCTAAAGCAACTATTTTTTCAATACAAAAATTAAACGTGAACCCAGCAATGAGATCATAAGACAACGGCTGGGTAGACGTACTAGATGGCATTGGTTGCCACATTCCAGTTCGAGGTGATGTGCGGCCGCCATGCCATGGATATAGAGCCTTTTCCCTTGAGACTCTCCCCGATGGTGTCATGCTATGGAATCTTTATGCCTTCTGCAATTACAGGCGATTATTCGGGTGTACTGGAAAGNGCTTTTGGAGAATCTGATTAATTTTCTCACATGCATTTTCGATATCGGTTCCATGAGTGGTACGACCGAAACTGAAACGAATCGCTGACTGAATNACAGGCTTTGGCAAGTCCATTGCAACAAGTGCTGGTGACGGCTCCTGAGACCCACTTGCACAGGCTGTCCCCGTTGCAACGGCAAGTCCATTCAGATCTGCTGCCATCATAAAAGCCTGTCGATCAATCCCTGGAAAGGCAATTGTTGAGATATGTGGACTTCGTTTCGTGTTCTTACAAATAATCCAAGGGTCGATACCGAATTCTCTGGCCATTTTACAAACAGTAAACTCAAAAATTTCCCGTAATCTTTCTAGCCGTTTCGCTTCTGAACCCTGTTGTGCAACTGCTTGATGCACCGCTGTTTGACATCCAGCGATCAAGGCCACAGGCTCTGTACCGCCGCGCATCTGGAGTTGCTGAGAACCAGAAAAGAGTGGTTTCCACTCAACATTTTTCTTGATGAGGAGACAGCCAACTCCACGCGGACCACCAAATTTGTGCGGCGCAAAGCTAAGACTTGTGGCCTCAATTTCAGGAAAAGATAGTGGGATTTTCCCTACGGCTTGGGTTGCATCGATATGCAGTGTGTACGGTGTGCTGGTATTGATCAGTAGTTGTTGGATTCCTGAAATGTCTTCAACAGCACCAGTTTGTCCGCACACAAGAGTAGTTGAAAGAAAGAGAGATTTAGACCGATCTTCAGGTTGATGGGTTGTTTGGGTGTTTGTGTCTATAGAGAGGAGCCATGCCTGAAGACTCCTTTTGCAAATGCACCCACTGTCGTCAAGTTCAAGTGTGGTCTGGTTCGCAGAGATTGTATCGTGTGAATTTGCTGCGTTTCGGATGCTTTCATGGTCTCGCTGGCTCGTGGCGAACGCAGTTCGTTCAGGATCCTTCAGTCCATGAAGAGCAAGATAATTCGCTTCCGTGGCGCCCGAGGTAAAAATGAGTGTAGCGTCTGGACAGTTAAAGTCTTCAAGTATTTTTAGTCGTGCCTCATCTAGTCTGTGGTGCGCACGTCTGCCTGCACTATGTGGACTCGATGGGTTCGCGAAACAATCTGTCTGAAGTCGAGAAACTGTGTCAGCTACGATTGGATCAATAGGTGTCGTCGCTGCGTGGTCGAGGTAAATCTCACAGTTGGACATATGCGATGCGCTCTTGTGAGGGTCAGTTTTTGAGTTGTTTCTCTGCGATTTTGAGATCGGATTCAACCATCATACTAATTAAATCTTGAAAACTTACAGAGGGTTTCCAGCCAAGATTCTTTTGGGCTTTCGTGGCATCTCCGAGTAGATGATCAACTTCGCTTGGCCGCTCAAAACGATCGTCATGTTTGACATAATCGCGGTAGTCAAGCCCAACGTGTTCAAAAGCAAACTTACAGAGTTCACGAACAGAGTGCGATGCACCAGTAGCAATGACATAGTCTTCGGGTTCGTCCTGCTGCAACATCAACCACATCGCTTTCACAAAATCACCCGCAAATCCCCAATCACGTCGAGCGTCAAGATTTCCCAGGGTTATGTTTTTCTGTAATCCTAGTTTTATTCGAGCTGCGGCTTGCGTGACTTTTCGGGTCACAAAGTTTTCACCTCTTCG
>NZNR01000047.1 GCA_002694955.1 Planctomycetaceae bacterium | reverse complement strand
CTGTAGAGAAATCACACTCATTGGGCAGACAGTAAATAGCTATCGTTGGTCTGATGGTGGGAAAACGTCTCGTTTATCTGATTTGTTGCTTAAACTGAATGCAATTGACGGGCTGGATCGCATTAAATTTGTCACAAATTATCCACGTGACATGACAACGGATCTGATTCATGCGGTCCGTGATCTCTCAAAGGTCTCGCATTATATTCATGTGCCAGCCCAACATGGATCCGATGATGTTCTTCGCCGCATGAAGCGAGGGTATACAATAGGGCAGTACATGGAAATGCTTGATCGCCTGAGAGAAGCAATTCCTCACGCGGCTGTATCTAGTGATTTTATTGTCGGATTCTGCGGTGAGACTGATAAGGAATTTGAATTAAGCCTTGAGCTTGTAAAAACAGTAAAATTCAAAAATAGCTTTATTTTTAAATATAGCCCGAGGCCGGGAACAAAAGCTTTTGATAAACAAGCCGATGATGTCCCCGAAAGCGTAAAGAAGGAAAGAAATCGTCTTCTTCTCGAGGCTCAAGCAGTTGCAAGTCTTGAAGGGAATGAACGTTTCATTGGATCACGACAGCAGGTTTTAGTGGAAGGGCTTTCAACCCGTGATGAAAGGCAGGCAGTGGATCCTGGTCCAGATGGTCTTGCACAACTTACAGGCAGAACGATGTGTGATCGCATTGTAGTTTTCGATGCACCTCTTCGCTTGATTGGTAGATTGGTTGATGTGGATATTATTTCCGCAGGAGCTTGGAGTCTTGCTGGAGAGGTAGCCGATGACTTGGCGAACGCAATTCCTCTAGATCATCTAGAGCAATCCGGTCCAACGGTGCATCAAATTCAGGTGTCTGGACAGGCTTCACCCCAAGGTACACAGAGGGCGTAAATGGCTATCAAGCCCGACCAATCCCTTTAGATTTATTTGCTTGACTGATCAGGCCCCAGTGCCAATGCCAGATCGAATGAACTCCAGCAAAGCTAAATACTTCCTTGAAGATAAGTCTAGTCTCGATCGGTGGGCGCATGGTATTGGGCTTACTGATGGTGAGAATGCCCGGATAGTTTTCAAGGCATTGCAAGAAGGTGGCATAGACTACGACTTGCTATCCTGTTTTATTGATTGTCTCGAGCAACTCCTTCCAAAGTACAGTGAGGCGGATCGTCTACTTGTTACCTTGGGTCGATATCTTCAAGCTGTTGAAAGCCCTCTCTCGACAGTCGCGTTATTCGATAGAGAGCCTGAGTCTCTAAAGGCACTCCTAATAATTTTCGCTACAAGTCCTTTTCTTAGTGAGATTGTGATCGCTGAGCCAGACGTTTGGGAGCGTGTACGGCGTGGTGGTGGCAGGCCAGAAAAGCGCAAGTCTCTTCGCGATGTTTTGAGGTCTGCAGTAGGTGACTCATTAGAATCAACGTTTGTCATGCATGCTCTTCGGCAGTTTAAACGACGGGAGATTCTCCGCGTTGCGTATGGTGATATCGTTAAACAGCAACGACTTGAGACCGTCATTGATCAGATTTCGGCCATTGCGGAATGTGTCATTGATGAAGCTCTTCGTGTGGCGATGTTACAGCAGGAAAAACTGCGAGGTACTCCTCGTACAGGAGATGGGCAGAGGGCAACAATTGCAGTACTAGCTCTTGGAAAATTGGGTGGAAATGAGCTGAACTATTCAAGCGATGTTGACTTGGTGTTCTTTTATTCCGAAGACGGTGACATAACGGGATCAAAGACATACACATCCAGTGAATTCTTCGAGCGTGTTGTTCAAGAAGCAACCCGTCTGATTGCTAGTCAGACAGAGTTAGGTGCTGCGTATCGCGTCGATTTGCGTTTACGACCGTATGGAGGACAAGGACCACTCGTCATGCCGCGTGCAGTTGTGGAAAAATACTTTGACAGGCAGGGCAGGACATGGGAAAGACAGGCGTGGGTAAAAGCTCGATGCATTGCGGGTGATATCGAGCTAGGCGAGCGATTGCTGGCCAATCTTCGTCCCTGGGTCTATAGCCGTTGGTTACCCCGAACTGAAATCAGTGGTATTCGAGCGTTGAAGCGTCAAATTGAGCGACGTTCCATTCGAGAAGGTATTGATTCGGATGATCTTAAAACAGGCCGCGGAGGTATTCGTGATATCGAGTTTACTATTCAATTTCTTCAGTTACTCAGTGGTGGTGATGAGACTGAAGTACAAGTTGGAAGTACAATTGAGGCAATTCGTCGTCTCGCTGCAAATGGAAGCCTAAATGATCAAGAAAGAGAGATCCTTGAACGGAACTATAAACTTCTCAGGACAGTAGAGCACAGACTACAAATTCGTTATGACAGGCAGACGCACCGGCTGCCAGAAAATGAAGAAGATTTTGGGCGACTAGCACAGTGCCTTGGATATGATCGCAAAGGGGATGCTGCAACTAAACTTCGTGAAGATCTTGGCTCGGCAACTCGACTTAATCGAAGAATCTTAGACCATCTTCTCCATGATGCATTTCCGGGCGATGTAACACCGGAAGCAGACGTTGATCTGATTCTTGATCCAAGCCCACCGAAAGAACTCATCGACAGTGTGTTAACTCCTCGCAGGTTTCGTGATGTGGCAAGAGCGTACCGAATGGTAACCGCAATGAGTGAAGAGTCGTCTCATTTTCTTTCGAGTCGCCGATGTCGGCATTTCTTTGCCTCGATTTTATCAAGATTACTCGATCGAATCAGTGCAACAGCGGATCCAGATGCAACGTTGACAACGCTTGCGACCGTAAGTGAATCGCTGGGTGGCAAGGGAATGCTCTGGGAACTTCTGAGTGAGTCACCAGGAGCCCTTGATCTGACAATACGTTTTTGTTCATCCGCTCCTTTTCTCGCNGACCTTCTTGTAAAAAANCCTGGAATGATTGATGAACTTCAGGACAGTCTTCTGGGTGATGGGATGGCTACACGAGATGAATTGAAGAGTGAGTTGTGGGAGTTGTGTGGACGTCATTCTGTAGATGTTTTGCCGAGTCTGATCGCATTTAAGGTTTCAAAGCAATTGCGAATAGGTATTAACGATCTTCTAGAGCAGCAGTCACCGCATGTGATTGCCGCATCACTATCTGATATAGCAGAAGCACTGTTGCAATTTGTTGTTTCCAGCCAGAAACCGACATTNCCTCAGCAAGTATGGGATATGAAAAAGGGTGTTGAGTCGATCGAAGGCATGGGGTTTGTAGTTTTGGCGATGGGTAAGTTCGGTGGGCGTGAAATGAATTATGCCAGTGATGTAGATGTTGTTTTTCTTTATGACGAGGTGTTGGCAAATGATTGTCTAGGTGNGTGTTCTGATTCAGAGTTTGGTTTCTTTTTTGCTGAGATAGCAAATAAAGNATTACAAGTATTCAATCGTTTTACGCCTCAAGGCCGTCTCTATGAAGTTGACTCAAGGCTTCGGCCAGGCGGTCGGAGTGGGCCAATCGTAAGTTCGCTGGGGGCTTTCCGACGATATTTTTCAGCTGAAGGGCCGGCAGCTGTCTGGGAGCGGCAAGCACTTGTGAAAGCTCGNGTTGTTTTCGGTCAAGAAGCCGCTGTTCAGCGAGTCAAGGCAGTCGTTCATGACGCAGTCTACGGCCACTCCTGGAAGGAGACTGACGTGAAAGACATCTATTCAATGCGACTACGTATGGAAGAAACAGCGGCCAAAGACAACCTTAAGCGCGGTCCTGGTGGTGTCGTTGATATTGAGTTTCTTGTTCAGACACTTCAATTGTTATATGGCAAGAACAATATTGAGCTACAGACATCAAACACACTTGCTGGCCTCGAGTCCCTTGCTTTTGCTGGTATCATAGGGAATGAAATGGCAAAATCGCTCCACGATGCGTACGACCTGTTACGGAAAATCGAGGGCAGGCTTAGGCTTCTTGACGTACGTTTAGGGCACGTGTTTCCAACCGAAAGTCAAAAACGCGGCCAATTGGCAGATCTGTTAAACCGTGAGAATGGTGAGTCACTAGCTGACGAAGTATTCCAGACAGTTACATGGGTGCGTAGTGTCTTTGATAAAACGTTTGCTGATTTACAGGACGATCTGGCTAAAAATACTTAGTGGTTGCCAAGAAACTTCATGGCATAAACACCAGCAAGTACAAGAATCCCAAAAATCAGGGTTATCCGTTCAAGGTACTTGTCAAGTATTTCGCGAGCCTGTTTGCCGCAAATTCTCATGATGGTGGCAACTAGGAAAAAGCGGCCACCTCGTCCAATGAAAGATGCGATTATGAGAGTTGGAAGTGGGACAGAGCATGCGCCCGCTGCGATTGTGAAAATCTTAAAAGGAATTGGTGTAAATGCAGATAGTATCAACCAAAGGAACGCATTTTCTTGATAAAGGGATTCAACATAAATAAATTTTTCNGATGTAAAACCAGGTATGGCGCTGTAAAAAAAAGTATCAACTAGATGCCATAAACCCCGACCGATCGCCCACCCTGCGATGGCTCCGAGGACACTTGCAGTCACTGATACAGCGGCAAATAGATAGCTCTTTTTTGGCTTGCCCACAGAGAGTGCGATTTGCAGGACGTCGGGTGGGATTGGGAAGAAAGAACTTTCGGCAAATGAAATTCCAGCCAAGGCAATCACGCCGTGCCGGGAATCAGCCCAAGAAAGCACCCAGTTATAAAGTCGTCGGAGTGGCCCTAGCCTTTTCGGGATGTCCAGTTCCGGGCTATCTGCATGAGCCTGCTCGATAATCGGGCTTTCGGATGATGTCGGTGAAAAAGGCATGCTGCTTTCCTCAAAGTTAGGAAAATCATAGCAGGTGCCAAGACGTGACGTTAGGCCGTTTCTGGCTCTGCTGATAGCCACTCACAAAGAACTTCGTGAGCCGGAGTGACTATGAGGTAGACAAGAAGTGAGAGAAGGGCGAGGTCACGAAAGTTNGCAGTATCCGAAAGCCACCACCATGNTCCNCCTAATAAAATCCATGTAGGAATNAGTAATGGCATTGCTGCCTTATGAACGATAAGGGCTTGTCTCACAGGGTGTATCTCCGCNCTAGGTGACGCAAGGTGCTTTGAAATCGAAGGCATTTGCTTCCAGCTGTGAAAAGCTAAAAAATATATTCCAATGCCAAAAAGCGGAGAACTAACGATTTCAAGGATGCCAACCAAGGCATATGTAATGAATACACCACAGTTTTCCAACATTTTCTGCATGCCGAGTGTCTTGGTGTTCCACGCANAATGAAAAAANATAAAACACCAGCAGCACAATGCGATGGCGAGAAGAGCTATGCCTGTAGTGGCAATATGTGATGACTGGTAGATCGGATGGNCGAGTAGCGGCATGCCAAGCAGTGAACGGGCTGGCTCAACGAGCGTTATGAGTTCTGTTGCCACACCTGATGTGGCGGTTGGCCAAAACGCAAGCGGTGTACCTATAACGATTCCTCCTTTTGCAAAAGACATGAGGAGGTGCTCATAGGAAATCCCGTGTTCNACAGGTTTCNTCGGATTTTCTGAACTCCCAAAATGCCAGAGGCTAAGAAAAAGAAAGCCAACTAGGCTTATTGTAGGTGTGAGGATAAAGGCGATGAGGACACCAATCATGGAGACGACGTACCAAAAAAATGTATTNAANAGTCGCCACCCACTCTTTTTTGACTGAAGAACAGCAAGATCTGCTGCACCATGGGGCATCCCAATAAAGAACAGCCCAACAATCCACGGGAGNACTTCAATTTGTTTAGGTGTCGGTTGCTGGTAAAACGCNGAGAATACAATCAACAGAGCAATCGCAACTAATGGAGCTATTGTGTACCACGCTGTCTTCACAGATAGTTCAAAATTCACACAGGTTATCTCTGTGAAAATTTGTTTCCGTCGAACTGTCTGACTTGTCACGAACATGGCNATNTTCCAATGNGCAGTGAATCAGGATGGCAGTGAAACAGATTCACCGCCATCCTGCTTAACACTGACTAAGTGGTTTCCCGATTATGCCGTCTGCCGGGATGAATGGCTTAACGCCTCAATACCCCAATAAGCGGCTAGGCCAAAGCCAACTTTATTGATCACGTCGGCCACGTTGTAGAAGATTTCACGAACTTCACCTAAACCACCATAGGCCATGAGGAACCCAAGCGGGTAAATTGCCCAACCGATCAGTATGAATAACCTCATAGTGTTGAGTGCTTTAGCTAGCGGGGCAGGCGCTTCTCCTATCGCAGAACCAAGCCCGGTGTATAGCGTTGCAACAATTAGAAGTTCAAGGACGCATGCAACCAAAAAGAANCCCCACCATGATGTTGAGGCAACTGGTGAAGTNTCCGCAATGAAGGCACAAACAATCATGCCNATATCAAGTGTTACAAGNTGTACAAAGAATTTTTTACCCTTGTCACCAAGGCGCAGTAATAGTGGGAACTTGATCAGCATCAAGGGTGTTGTAAAAAGCCAGTCAATGTATCGCAAGGCTGTTGGAAACTGTCCACCAGATTCCTGATACACGTGGGTCATCTTAAAATAATGGAAACATGCAATGCCGCAAACGAGACCTGCGCACACCATCGTACTTCGATAGGCAACATCGACATTGTTTCGCATCAAAAGGAAATATGCTGCTCCCGCACCCATCGCGACTGTTCCTGCGAAGAAAAGGTAGAGAGTGATTGACTGTAACGGGGTATTTTGCGTCCAGTCAGAAGAGAGTGCTGCCAACGTTCCGCCGGCATTAGCCAATAGGGCAATCATCTTACGCTCCTTAAAAAAATNCNANTTCAGGAACATTGCGAACACTAGCAAAAGTTCCCCTCGNTGTATTGGTACTCGCCGANTTTTCAGGCGATGGACCTATATTGGAATAGTAGCGCCACAAATTTTTTTTAACACCCTAATGAAACTGTGTTTTCGGGCACAATCAGCTAAAAGTTTGCGACGTCTTTCCGAAATGTGCCTGATCTGCAATGTCAACCCCTACGTTCTTGGACCAAGCATTCAGAAATTCATGATAGATGGGCCCGGGGACACCCTTCCCAACTGGTTGTCCATCGATTTGTACTGCCGCGAGTATGCACCAAGGTGTGCTTGTCAGAAAAACTTCATCTGCAGTTATAAGTTCATCCTTGTTGAATGATCGTGATTCCCAAAGGAAGCCGGCGTCTTCCGCCAAGCTTTTGAGATAATTCATACTTACACCCATCAGGGCATCTTGTTCAGGGGGAGTAACGATAGTTCTTCCGTGCAGAGCCGCGATATTTGCAGTTGATGTTTCACTAATCCGTCCATCTGCATGGGACAGGAGGGGACGGGAGCCTTTTTCATATGTGGTAGCCTCCTGCTCGGCAAGGAAATAATGAAGTCGACTACGAACTTTGGCAGAGATTGGCCAGCATTTTTCTGAAACTTGCTGAATGCTCACGCATTGCAGATTCGTACCAGTTTCATAAGAGTCGGCCCATAAGCTGTAAGCGAGCGGAAATGAGTGGACGGTTGCCGAAGGTTTTCCAGCCAAGCCATTGTTCTGAGCCGGCAGTAAACCAGGGGTAATGAAAATAACAACACCAAGGTCTTGGTCTGATTGCTTGTTACCCTGCATGAGCAGCTTGTGATTATGCGTTGCGACCTGATTGGCAGCAGAGAAAATCGACTGCATGGTCTCATTTGGAACAATGCCTACGTCATGTAGTGAGTTTGCTAGCCGTTGGGCATGATCATCAGAAAGGAAAATCTTGCCTCGAAAAGTACGTAGCTGTTCGGTTACAGTGGCTCCCAACACAAAACCAGCATCACCTGGGGAAATAGCGAGTTCTTTACGAGGCAAAAACTTTCCATTTTGCCATGCGATCTCAGACAAATGTTCCTGCTGATTCATGAAATACTCAACAGCCAGCAGTGCCCTCGGGTTAATAATTTTTTCGCTGAAGTATGTAAATTCTCTATATGTGGGCAAGTTTGAGTGGAGGATAGGGGACTCGAACCCCTGACCTTCTGGCTGCCAGCCAGACGCTCTCCCAACTGAGCTAATCCCCCGTGTAAGGTTCTCGCTCACATAGTTCTATGCTCAAACAGAGCATTTTTCGCATTCTGTAGCTACCAAACCTATCGTGCTCTTCTTTCAGTGTCAACGCGATAGATCGGGTTCGCCTTGAAAGTGTTCAAAGAAAATTGTGTGCGGCTCTGGCGTAAGGCGAGACGGTCAATCAGACTTGGAAAATGGTTCATAAGAAAATGTGTGAAGTTGGGTGTGATTCATGTCTTCAGGAAATAAAAAAAATCTAAGAGTAAGTTCTTGGAGAGAAATATCACGGGCATGTGCCACGGTGTTTTTGGCCATCTACTTTACCGGACTTGGCCTTACTGTGGCATGTAATACAAGTAGTGGTTCTTCGCTATTTCTCAGTGTCATAAAAGGGAAACTGTTTTCCTTTTGGCTGGTACCTCCCTGGCTTGATCTCGGATTTGATTATTCTTTTACATACGGTCAGCAGACAGATGCAGTTCACTACCTTGAACTTCGAGATCATGGCAAGGAAGGTTGGATAACACTGCCTGGAACCGATATGAATTATTTGCAATCAAGCCGCTGGCAACGATTACTTCGTTCAGTTGTTGACAGTGAGGAACTAGAAGATAGGGCAGGTCTCTTGCCAGCTGGGTTTGCAGAGGCAGCTTTCACGATATGTGAAAGTGATGACATTGTTTTGCGGATTCTTGTTCAGCCCAGACCGGAGCGACAATTCCCGTTAGATTACCCTGCCCCAATCAATCTTTACGAGGCTCGTATTCGTAAACTTTCTGGCGGTGATATCCAGTTGATCAAGAGCGAAAATCGCAGGGAAATGGCGCCGGTCATTACTGGAAGTAGGGGCGCATAATGAAAAGTTCTTTTACTGTTTCGGTTGACCAAAGTTCAGAGGGTGCTCTTGGGCAGGCATGGGAATCCTATTGGTTCTCGCCTGCCAGTAGTCGGGCACTTGCTGTTGTACGTATTGTGACAGGTAGCCTTGGATTGCTCTTATGCGCGAGCTATGGAACAGGTTTTT
>NZNR01000046.1 GCA_002694955.1 Planctomycetaceae bacterium | reverse complement strand
ACCTTCATCGGTCGTTGATCTACTGTTGTCTGCAAATCTCACGGTTGCAGTTCTCGCGCTCCTGGGTGCACTTGTTGCCCGCACTCCGCTCGAAATGGCTGTGTTTCCAAGTTTTTTGCTTACGGCGACTCTTGTTCGGCTGGTCCTTAATATTGCGACGACGCGTCTAATTCTCTCTCAGGCCGGTGCTGTTGGTTCCGGTGCTGCTGGTGATGTCGTAGAGGCTTTTAGTAGTTTTGTTGCAGCTGACAATCTTGTTGTTGGCATCGTGGTCTTTGCCATCATTGCAGTCATTCAGTTTGTTGTGCTCACCGCTGGGGCCACCCGAACAAGTGAGGTCGCTGCGCGATTTACTCTCGATGCACTTCCGGGAAGGCAGGCTGCGATTGATGCGGAGGTTACTTCGGGTGGTTTATCACGAAATGAGGCTCGGCAACTTCGCGGGGAATTGCAGCAGCAAGCTGAGTTCTACGCGAGTATGGACGGTGCCAGCCGGTTTGTACGAGGTGAAGCTGTTGCGAGTGTCGTGATTGTCATGGTTAATCTCGTTGGTGGTTTTGCAATCGGCGTCGGTCAACTTGGTCTGCCTGCTACTGAAGCTGCCGGCTTATATGCCCGACTTACTATTGGTGATGGCCTCGCCAGTGCGGTTCCGTCACTCCTTGTCTCTGTCGCAACCGGCTTGCTTCTTTCTCGATCAACAATGCAACAGAATCTGCCTCGTGAGCTTGGGAGACAGTTATTTGCACGACCGGCGTTGCTGGTAGTGACAGCTGTTTTTCTCGGTCTCTTGTCGTTGTCGGACTTGCCGACTGTTCCGTTGGCAGTCATGGCGGTAGGAACGGCAACGGCTGCGTGGCTATTTAGCTCAAATGTTCTGAAATCAATATCGAAACAGTCCTCAGGCGGTGGAGAGAAGCCCGCGCAGAAAGTCGAAACACCAATCGACACAATTCTTGGTCAAAGTCGTTTAGTCTTGCGGGTGAGTAAAGACCTTGTTGGCCTCATCACTGGAGAACAATCAGCACTACCCACTGCTGTGGAGGGTGTACGCCAGCGAATAGCTGCAGATCTTGGTGTCATTGTCCCGGCGGTACTTTTTCGAGACGACTCAACTCTTGTTAAAGGGCAATGGGTTTTGGAGTTGGATGGTGATCCAATGGATGCCCCAGTCATGCCACCTGGTCAGTGGCTTCTGGTTCCTAATTCATCTGACGATGTGACTCGTCGACGCTGGCGGGATAAACGGGCTGCGATAGGTGATATTTTGCCAGGCCAGTCAGCGCATTGGGGGAGTCCTGCAGAAGCCGAAGAGGTTTTGAGTCGTGGAGGGCTTGCTTTTATTAACGCAGATGCAATTGCTTATGTGTTTGAAGCTAATCTTCGCCGATGTGCTGACCGACTCTTGTCTCGTGATCAAATGGCTAGAATGCTCGAGTCATTACGGGCTACTGAGCCTGCGACTGTCGAGCAGACGGTTCCTGATGTCGTCACTGTGGCAACCGTACAGCGGACATTGCAATGTTTGTTGAGAGAAGGTTTACCCATCAAGCCGCTAGCAATTCTTCTTGAAGCCATTGCAGATTATGCACCGAAAGGGTATTCGCCAGAGCAACTTGCCGAGAGATTACGGTCGCATATTGATCGTACAATCGTTCGTCGTCTTCGTGATGACGAAGGACGGCTTACAATTATTGAAGTGACTCCACGAGCAGTCGATTTACTCATTGCATCAGAACCCGAGGTGGCATTGCGATTGGAACAAAAGCGACTTTTAGCAGAGTTGCAACGAGCACTCCGTCCTCTGCAGGAGCGCGGTCGACGGTGCGCGATTTCAGTCCCGTCAAAGAATCGTGGGGCTTTTGCCGAATACCTTCGAGCAGCGGGTATTTTGATGGCAGTTGTTGCCGATACGGAGTTGCAGGGACAGACCAATCTCGAAATCTTTACAACCATTGATGCATCGGGGAACTCACTTTCGGGTGTCAGTCAAGCGGCCTGACGCATTCTCTGAAAGCACTCCCTGGAAAGCCTGGGGGTCTAGGGGGTTGCGGTTGGCGAGGGTGTGGCTTTTGGTGAGGTTCCTGGAAGGAAGCCGATGAAATGAAGTTGTGCTGGGGACGGGTTCAGGCATATCCTCCCAACTGGTCAGGAGACTGGCCAGCGGTTTGATCATGGAAGTTCGGGCCGCTCGAAAGACGATTAAGGAGCAATGTTGTGGCGAAGGATTTCAGCCAACCACCACCGGAAGAGATGCTTGAACTCTGGAAAACATTCAAGCGAGATCAGTCTGATCAGTCTCTGAGAAATCGTCTCATTGAAATCTTCCATCCGTTGGTGAAATACAATGCTGAACGGATCTGGGCGAGGCTGCCTGATGGTGTTGAGCTTGATGACCTGATCTCGTCAGGAACATTCGGACTCATGGATGCGATTGACGCCTATGATCTCTCGCGTGGNGTGAAATTTGAAACATATTGCGTNCCACGAATTCGTGGAGCCATGTTGGATGAACTTCGGACAATGGATTGGGTTCCTCGTCTTGTGCGAAGTAAGGCAAGTAAACTCAACGAAGCTATTAAGACACTTCAGGCACGTCTTGGGAGAGCACCAGCAGATGCCGAGGNTGCAGCTCACATGGAGTTGTCNGCAGAAGAGTTCGAAAAACTTCTTGTTGAAGCCAATGCTGTNAGCCTTGTGAGTCTGAATAAGAAATGGTGTGAGACCGACAGTTCGAAAGATGTTCGTGAAATCGACATCCTCGAGGACAAGAAGGGCGAAGACCCCACTCGCCGAATTCAGAAGGGTGATCTTATGCGGCTTGTGACCAAGGGTCTAAACCGAAACGAGCGGCTTATNATNATCCTTTACTATTACGAAGAACTAACAATGAAAGAAATTGGTCTCACTCTCGATCTTTCCGAAAGTCGTGTGAGCCAGATGCATTCTGCAATAGTTGAGCGACTACAGCATCAGTTGGTCCCGAGACGCAGGGAGTTTGCGGCTTAGGGAGGGTTAGGCAGTCTAGGTCAGCAGTTTCATGAAAATGAAAAAAATTTTTAAGTTTTGNTTCCCCTTTTGACGATNCGANTAAACTGGGTGTGGAGAGAGTTATTAGCCTTCNGGATCTGNATTGCCANGGATGTCAGTCAGTTCCGGATACTTAACAGAGTGGAAAAGGGCAGGCTCGATAGATTTCAGTGAACCATGGAANTGTTGGNTACGTAAAACATTGTTCTTTGGGGAGCGGAGATCGAATCACAAACTGCAAGGAGTGCAATAATGAATGTTTCAGGTGTAAGTTCAACGCACGGTTCGGCATCTGTGAATAGTGTTCAGGGTGTTGAAGCCACAGAGTCGACTTCAAAAACACAANCTGAAGGTCTTGTCGAAGTGCAGGACAACGTCTCCCTTTCAGTAGAAGCCGTCCAGGCTGCTGAGACTGTTAGCGATGTGCGTCTGGATAGAGTGAATTCGATTCGTGCTGCCATTGCTGACGGCAGTTATGAGACTCCGGAAAAGCTTGATGTTGCAATTGATCGTCTGCTTGATCGTTTGTCCTAGGCGTTCTGAGGTTTTTTCGCGAAATACGTAGTAAAAGCTCCTCTGTCCACGTTGCGGCCGGGGGAGCTTTTACGTTTCTTGCTCCAAAGCTATCAACTAAATTCCTGTCTATGCTATTATTTTTATTGCGGGATCCCAGTTGATGACAAGNGTCGGTTTAGTTTTTGAGGCATGTGCCCAGTCAACTCACAATTTTTGCAGCTATGTCAGTAGATGCCAATTTTTCTCTCGGCAGTGTAAATACCGCCCTGACACCACAAGAGCGGTTTCAGGAATTTATGCAGACGCGTGGAAAGCGAATTACGCGTCAGCGGCAAGTNATTGTTGANCACNTAACGACTCGCCATGAGCATTTTGATGCTGAGCAGTTGCTTGTAGAGTTAAAAAAGACGNCTGCTGGNGCACAGGCAAGTCGGCCAACAATCTATCGAACGCTCAATGAAATGGTCGAGGCGGGTATTCTGAAGAAGATGGAGTTGGATGGACGGGCTGTTTACGAGCATGACTATGGATATCCACAGCACGATCACCTTTACTGCACGAGTTGCCAAAAGCTGATTGAGTTTTCGAGTGAAGAGCTAACCAANCTTCGAAATGCTGTAGCAGAGACNCATCAGTTTCGAGCGCAGGGCCATCGGTTCATTGTGTNTGGAATTTGTTTTGATTGTCGCAGNAAACGAGGTACGTCACGTCATCAGGATCGCGTGTAGTTCTTCTCGGGGCGAGTTGGTTTCTCCTTTCCTCAGGCCTTCTTTTCTTTTTATTTTGGGTGGTGTTGGCTGAATAGTTGTTCAACTTGAGGGGTTGTGTNTGTCAGTCTGGCTCAATCGATAGTCGGCTGTTCGTAGCCGTATCGTTGGATGAACGGTTGCCACCGTTTTGATATTTCTGAAACGATTCTTGAGTCGTGTTGGTATGTGTTTGTCGTATACCCTTTCATTGACTCAGCCTGTCTTTCAAATGCCGGGCGNACTTTTTCAAAACCTCCAAGGGCGAGTTTTTCATAGGCAATTTTCATGCTCGCCACGGGATCAGCGACAAGTTCTTCGTAATGTATTTCATGCAGTTGTCCTTCTTTTAGTTTGACTCGATCNCGTTCGAATGCGGAATACATCGTGTCGAAGCATTTGAATACATATTCCTCGGTATTCTTNTCAGAGTCTATTTGCATTGCCTGGACGTGATGNAGNGAATGCCAGAGCCGCNTTGTGGAAGGGAATACGATGAATGGGTCACGGACAATATGAATGAANCGGGCNCCAGGAAACATATNCGAAAGNGTTGCCATNCGTGCTGTATGNGTGGGGCTTTTTAAAACTGGACGACGNTCATCTCGAATAGCAAGTGNGCTGATGAAGCGGTGAAGTGTAGATTTCCATTGGTCNATCTCATCAGCTGTGAGTGTTTCCAGGTCGAGGGCTGTTGGTTCGGNCGGCATTGTGTTGGGGAAAGCCATTCGTCGATACGGAGATGCTGCTCCCATGTTNACCAGCGCGAATTCGTCTTCTTGCGGCCGATGCCATCCGGCGGCAACATTATCCATCGGTCGCTTCGAAGGCATGATCCACGCAAGCATCGTTGTCAGGACGGTCTCTGTGAGTAAGAAGTGACCAGGGGCAAAACACTGGTATGTTGATGGGCAGCAAAAACGATCATCCAGCATGAGGATCTCATGCAAGAGAGTTGTTCCACTTCGCCAGTGTCCAATGATGAAGACAGGCGGATCGGTCTCGGGAGGGGATTTCAACTGCCTTTTAAAACGGGCTTTGCAGACTGACTCAGCAGCTGAATTGAAGCATGCTGCCAGCGAGATTGTACCAAGCAGCCCAAGGCGGCTTGGTGCTATTTTCCAGTGATTCTCACGGACAAGATCAAACCACACCCGCATCGGCATGCCGTGCCAGAAACGCGGACTCCACCAAGGGTAGTTGTGGAAATCGTTCCCTGCTGATTTTTTCTTTACTGGTGAATTCATCTGTGGGAGTTCCGCTACAGGTGAGGTTGAAAAGCTGGGTGCATGAATTGTCGTAGGGCAAGAACCGAGTTTTAATTATCGTGCATTTTTTTGTGTTGTGCTCTTCGCTGTGTGGAGAGTGTCTGTGGTTGCCGCTGGTCTGTCTGGTTCTATTGTGGTTATCATTTCAGTATCTTGTTTTTGGCTAAGGTGACCAGCAGCGAATTGGTTTGAAGAAAGAGCGTGCTGCAGAAGAGGCGTAAGGTCAGCCACCATTGTAAGCCCGCTTTGTCTGATGATTTCGTTACCATCTGTGTCTACAACAAGAATCGTTGGGAATTGTGTGACGTTGTACTGCTGGCATGTTTCGGCATGTCTGTCAGCGTCAACCTGTACACATATAAAGTTGTCAGTGAGGGACACAATTGATGGATCGCTGAGCGTCTGTTGAGTAAGAGCCACTGACCACCGGCACCAAGTAGCTCGGAATACGATGAGAAGAGGTTTGTTTGCAAAGTCAGCTAAACGTAGTCCAACATCACAATTCTCAATAAAGGAGATTTTTGCTGAGTTTTGATAGCCAGGTTGCGATTCACTCTGGTCAATGCGATCTGTCACCGGTTCTGGCCACCGGTTATTCGTTCGTTGTGTTGTATGAATGATTTCATCGCGAACGTCACAGCCTGCAATGAGAAACGTGACTATCGCAAGATGGCTGAGGCTGCGGTTGTAAATCAGAGCCATGTGGTCGGTCCAGAACGGTAGCTAAACTGCTTTAGCGCAGGGAGAAATAGGGCTTTTACGATACTCATCTCTGTATCCCTTCGGCACAGCAAGAAGCATCTGTTTGTTGGCTTGTGCCTAGAGCGGACGACCACCCCAAACCCTCCTTCTTGCCAAGGCTCCACAAGACGCTTGGTTGCGTCAGCAGAAGGAGCGGCGTTGTGTCTGCGCAAGGGAACCTTCTAAAGTCTGACAGGCTAGTTAGTGGCAGATTTGAGCGCTGGTATCGACATCTGCAGGTTGATTCAAATTCGTATTTTGCATCGTTGTTGAGGCAATCGTGTCAACGGATCACAAGAAAAAATGGTTTGCACCAGTTGCGATGGTTGTAGCGATATCTGCTATCGGCTGTCGGCTTGTGCCGAGAAATGGACCGACTCCAGAACAAGTTGCCGAAGCGAGGCGGCTCAGCAATCTCGGGCTTTCGGCAAGTGATGCAGGTGATCTTTTGAGAGCCGAGGGACTTCTTGAGGAAGCCGTTGACCACTGCCCAACTGACGTCGATTCTCGGAAACATTACGCCGGCGTTCTCTGGGAACGTGGTGAAAAAATGGAAGCGGTAAATCAAATCGGAAAAGCACTTTCTCTTTCACCTGGAGATATTGATTTGTGCCTTGATGGAGGAAAGATGTACCTTCAGCTCGGTCTTCTTGATGATGCAGAACGATTAGCGAAAGAAGCGGTTGCTTCGGCTCCACGATCTTCTCAAGCGTGGCATCTTCAGGGGCAGGTGAATCTGGCTCGTGGAAAGCCGATAGATGCACTTGCTGATTTTCAGCACTCTTTGTCATTTCAGCCAGACAATAGAGACGTTCTTCGTGAAACTGCGGAGGTTTATCGTCAGCTTGGTCGTCCCAAAAGGGCGCTTGCGACACTTGCTNTTTTGGAGGAAACATATGGCCCAAATCAGGTGCCAGCCGATGTACTTGCACTGGAAGGCNTAGCACAAGAATCGCTAGGGCGTCGGGTCGATGCTGTTGAAAGTTATCGAGCTGCGATATCTAAAGGTGGTGCCTCACNAGAGACTCTCGATCGACTGGCTGCTCTGGAATCAGAAGAGTCAGCTACTTCTCTACGCTGAGGAAATTCGCCACAGCAAGGAGAGTGTCCGTCGTCTTGAAAAATCAGATGTCACCAGTTGAGCTTCGGCCGGTAAGGAGATCGAACGCGCCGATAGCTGGAACGAGCAGTGCTATTGTTGTAAATCCGTAAGCAGCAGTGGCAACGAGGAGAACCTGGAGTGTGTTGCCTTGGAGGAAACCGGTGATACCAACAAAAGTCAGCGCTGGCAGAATGGCGGATGCCCAGCCAATTGCGGGTGATGGATTGCGTGCTGACAGGGCTGCGTAGAGCCCGATGCCACCGCCGACAATGACAGCAAGAAACGGAGCGAGTTGCAATTCAAAGCTCGAGCCAAATGCAACCATAATCCGCATTGCAGTGGCGACTCCAATAAAAAGAAAGGCGATGGTTCCAAGTCCTATGGCAATTGCTCGGCGAGATGAGGGATAGGAGAGGCCGATGTGAATTCCCAAAACAGCAGAAAAAAATAAAAGGATTGCAGTGCCAAGCAGGAGGTAGCATCCATTTTCAACTGAGGCTATCCCGCTTGCGATAAGCGCGATACAGAGCAAAAGAGGAAGAACAACAACTTCTCGTGCAACTGCAAGTGCTCCAAACAGTTTTCCCCAGATAAATTCTTTGGGCTCAAGGTCACTCACAAGCAACAGGTCGAGTGAGCCGCGGTCTCGTTCGGTCGTGATACTGGTAACTGCAAGTGCCGTTACAGCAAGAAGGCTGGCCAATGCCATTGGGATAACAGCGACGGCAACAGCAAAACGATCTGGGCTTTCAGCACGAGCCTCAGACATGATGCCGGCTACAGCTGCTGCGAACAGAAGCAGCCAAGCGAGTCGTACGATTACAATTGTTCGGCCGTATGCATTCGTGCATATTTCTCGCCAGAGGATAGGGTTTCGCCAGATATTTCTTTTGCGATAGAGTCTGGTCGATTCGCCGGTTCCTCGAGCCTGTGCTGCTCGTCGGGCGTCTCTGGCCATGTTCCAATTTCTTACCTGTCGAATGGCGATAAGGTTCGTCCCTACGATAATAAGTCCACAGAGCCCAAGGAAAGAACTAAGATTTCCACCGGCAGGAGAAAGTGCGGCAAACATCGCCCGGGCTGGCGAGATTTGTTCTCCAACAGATGGTCCAAACCACGTTGCAACGGCCTCGCCAGTAACAATCCAAGCAACCAGCGCGAATGCGGTTATAGCTACCGCTTGAAATGTCGTGTCTTTCCAGAATGCTACTGTTGTTGCAATGCTTGCAGCAGATAGGGCGGCAGCAGCTGTGATAACAAAGAGCCGTCCAAGTTGAATTCCTGTTACCCCGCCAAAAAGTGCAGCAATTCCAAAGACAGGAATCGCTGAGATAAGCATCAACATAACGCGAAGGAGGCTCGCAGCGAGCTTCCCGAGTACAAGTTCCCGTTCGGTGAGGCTGCTAAGGAGCAAAAGTTCAAGTGTGCGACGGTCTTTCTCAACACTGACTGCAACAGCCGCTGTCATGGCAGCAGCTAAAACAGCGAGGCTAAGTTGGAGTGGTGCGAGGGTTCTAAGCAGCGTTGCGCCAAATCTGGCTGTGTCGCCCGCTGATGTGATGGCTTGCGTGCCTGTCAGAACGAGCCAGCACGTCGCAATGATCGCCAGAAGGCTCCCGGCGTAGATAGCACGACCAATAAAAAGCCCTTTTGACTTCGGCGCAAAACGTACCTCTCGCTCAAAAACAGCACCGAGCAGCATTCGTATGATTCCTTTATTTGAGTCATTCGGACTCTCAAGAATCTATCAGATGATGCCCCGACAGGAAATTTCGAGTTAATCTTCCTACCGAGCTCCACNATTCNCTNTCGAAATGAGGCGGCTCAGGCAGAAGTCTTTTCTGTCAGCGTCGTCGCCACCGAATACGGCGAGTCTGTGTTGGGGGAGGCGTTCGAATCGCTTCGGGGGCCGGTGCNGAACTCATGCCGTCGTCCAAATTAGGTGAAGTTCCCGAATTAGGCATTGCCTGTATCGTGATCCGACCATTTCCAACGGGCATGCCCGTTGGCTGTGGGACTNGATATCGCGNCTGACGACGGGCTCTCAGCCGGTCGCTCCGAAGAGGAATGCCTGGATAGGCTTCAATTGGCGTTTCAAGGCTCGGGAGCGGTACCCGACTTCCATCGCCGAAAAAAGTAAACATCTCAATGGCGTTTGCAGGGCGTAAGCTCATTGCAACTGTAATGACAGCAAAGACCAGAATCATCTGGCGTTTGAAAACGGTGGCTGTGCAAAAGTCCATATGAGATGAGAAAACATTTGGCGAAAGTGTGGATTGTCGCATGCTTTGTCTCGTCGAGGGGAGCGGGTGTTCGTGCACGACGCACTCTATTATTATGACGCCCTACTCCCTCTGTGTTTCAAAAACTAATTAAAATCTGTTCGGTAGAATCATAACAATCGGCTCGACCAGAAAGGTCAACCAATTCACTTCATGTTTATTGAGTTCTTTTCTTCATTTTTACAGTTTGATTATTCTCTCGATAACGCACAGGTTCGTGTCGTGGGAACGAGCGGAATGGCACTTNTCTTTGTTGTTCTCTCATGTTGCGGTGCCTGGTTTGTGCGAGGGTCAACAGCTGTTCCTGCTGCATTATGGAGCGCTGCAGCTTCAACTGCGTTTGCAATGACAATCCTGCAGCAAGCGACAGTAGAACTTGATGTTGCAACAATGGGAATTTATCGAGTTGTCTTTGCTGCCTTATCGGTTTGTCCGGTGATGTCNCTTTTGGGTGCAAAACGGCCACAGTATGGCGTATGGCAGTTTATTGTTGGTTCGCTTGCGGCTGTNCTTGCGCTGCCGGCTGTNTCCGCGGTTCTTATTCACCCGGGNGCTCTTCCGAACCTTCACATTCTTGGACGTTGTTTTCTACCCGTGCTGGTTATCGTTGGCTGGATGAACTTTGTAGGGACGCGGAGGGCGGTCGCCGCGACACTCATTGCCGCGGGGCACCTGGGGCTGATTTGGCCGCTTTTGCCGGGGGTGGAGTTTGAAGCCGCCTTACCGCAGACAACTCGCGACCTGATGTCNATTTCTTCCATAACTGCNGGNGGCTTTATCGCGNTTGTTCANGCTGTTCAAGCGAGCTTCAAACGGNNCCGAGTATCTGTTNNNGGTGTCCAGATGTTGCCAGGCAACGAAGTTTTTGTNTCNCGCNTGAANACGTGTTTTTTTGCTCTTCGTGAAACGCTCGGTGCGGCCTGGACACTTCGGCTAGCTGAGCGTTTTGATTTATTAGCGACCCGGCGAGGTTGGCCGGTTCGGCTTACATTTCAGGGAATGCGGATACAAGAAGAACCCGAAGATTCGAGGTGGCAGGCTGATACGGGTCGAGCGATGGAGGCCCTTATGAAGAGATTTGTTTCATCATCTTGGCTAAGGAGGCATGGTTGGGAACGTTTTTCTGTTTGAACTGATGAGAAATACCCTAGAAACCCCTATTCATTCGTGCGAGTAGCCCCCAAAACAGAAGGGGAGTAAACTTTTTGTCGGTCGGGAGCGTACTGAATCATGTCGTTCCGACACGGNATTGTTTCCCAGCGGCTGCTAATACCAGTNGCAATCCACNCACAATGAAGATGGAGTTACTTTGATGGCCGAAGAAACCAAGCAAGCAGCTAACCCTGCACCAGAACCCGTTCCAGTTGATGAGACAAGTATTGCGGCTACATATGCCAATTTCTGTCGAGTTACTGGTACTCCAGAAGAACTGATTGTTGACTTCGGTTTGAATAAGCAGGTTGTTGGGAATGCCCCAGATACAATCCAGTTGAACCAGCGAATCATCGTCAACTTTTTTACCGCCAAACGCCTTGCAGCTGCACTCATGATGGCTGTTCAGCGTCACGAGCAGGCTTTTGGTGTTCTTGAAACGGATGTTCAAAAACGTGTTGTTACACCACCGACAAAGGCCTAATAAAAGTTGTCAGCGGTGACTTAATCAACCAAATGGCACCGATGTTCTGTTTTAAACGCAGGGCATCGGTGTAATGGTTGGTCGTGGCCCCGAGAAAG
>NZNR01000045.1 GCA_002694955.1 Planctomycetaceae bacterium | reverse complement strand
GTTCTCGTCGGCTTGTTGCTGCCTGCAGTACAGCAAGCTCGCGAGGCAGCCCGACGCATAAGTTGTTCAAGCAACGTGCGGCAGTTGGGCGTAGCAATGCATAGTTATATGTCCGCGAATAACGGACGATTCCCCTGCCAGAAGATTGATGATGATGAACGTTATCAAAATTCAGTGGGTGGGAGTTGGACTCCAGGAGGCAAAGCCCTTTTTTGGTTTGGTGAAGTTGATTACCGGACTGAACCCAATGGCACGCTCGACGTAAAAGCTGGTCCACTGCAGCCATTTTTTGAATCGAACGCTTCCGTTTTACAGTGCCCGAACTTTTCAGAATCTATGCTTGAAGAAGTGAAGTTTGGTGATCGTATAGCAACAGCATTTGGGTATAACTCTCAACTTGGTCCTGGCTCAGGAAACTATTACGGGTCCGAACCGGGTGGCCCGTATCAGGATAAGACATATCGAATCAAAGATATCCCTGAGACCTCTCGGACAATTGCATTCGCAGAGACCGCTATGATTTATTTTGCAGCACCGTATGGCCTGAGAGAACAGCTTGGTGGGTTTAGTAAACCCTCGACAACTGACCCAGNCGTTCACTTTCGTCATGGAGGTGGGTTTGCCAATGCAGTCTTTGTTGACGGACATGTTGAAGGCTTCAGCCGAAAGTTCCGAAAAGGACCGTGGACGAGCGATGGTCAAGTGGNTCANATGGAATTCCATAATNTTGGGGTCATCTGCAATGGAGATCCNGCAGATGCCGCAGAAGTAGATGCGTTGTGGGANCGAAACTAACCGTGCACTCGGTAGGAGGANTTCTTAGTGAAAGATAAACGTCTATGGGNNGCGATAGTNGGACTGGGNATTGCTTCGTGGNTTNTCTATCCGTCCGTGTTTGCAAGAAGACCCCCAGCCGTTGACAACGATGATGAGATTGTTATTCACTACGTTTGTAAAGAGAGTGGTAAAGTTTTCGAGCTTCCACTTGCTGGAGAATGTTGTGAGCATCCTGAAACTGGTCGTCAGACACTTGTTCCAGCAATCTACGACCGTCGTCGGAGTAAGTGGCGGCCAGGGCCGCCGCTTGCGGAAATGAGACAAATGGGGCTGCTTCAAACAGTCCAACGTGAATAGATTTTTCCTATGGAAAACGGTTCTGATTCTTCCGTTTCGAAAGTAACACTGCTTAAAAATGCAGCCGCATGGGATCGGCTCGCTAAAGCTCATGACGCTTTGGCAAGTCCTGCCTGTGATGAGGCATTCACTGATCCAAGAAACTGGCTTGGCACGGGTGGTCCTGCCGATCGTCCATGGCTCCCTTCTAGCCTGAGGGGACTGGAGGTTCTTTGCCTTGCCGCAGGTGGAGGGAAGCATGGGCCCATTTATGCTGCTGCTGGCGCGAGCGTAACAGTCGTCGATCTGTCAGCGTCAATGCTTGATCTCGATCGACAGGTTGCGAGGGAGCGGAAACTTCATCTAGAACTGATACAGAGTTCAATGGATGAACTTACGATGTTGNAAAATGATTATTTTGATCTCGTTATTCATCCAGTGAGTAGTTGCTACCTACCTACTCTCAAGCAAGTTTTCTCCGAAATCGTGCGTGTTTGTCGTCCGGGTGGCTTGTACATGAGTCAGCATAAATCTCCGAGAAGTTTACAGTCATCATTGCAACCGAATTTAAATGGCCGATATGAATTGCTTTTTCCAGAGTGCCAATCAGGGGATAACTCANGAGCACTGCCACCGGCACCACCATCTCGTTTGAGAGAGGCTGGAACGGATGAATTTGTTCATTCTTTGACAGATATTCTCGGTGGAATATGCCGCGCGGGATTTTCCATCGAAGACTTTTTTGAGCCAAATGAAGGTGATCAAGAGGCGGTTCGTGGCTCATTTACCCATCGGGCCGCTTTTCTTCCACCGTATATAAGGATCCTCGCCAGGAAATATGGACAGAGAGCAACGTTGCAACCTGTCGTGGTACAGTAGATTGTTGGGCAGGCTTTAGGTTGTACAGGATTAAGGATAGAAGCGCATGATTTGTATGAACATTATTCTCACCGTACAAGAAGATCATAAGATTGAGGTTGTTCGTGACTTACTCTGTGAAGCTATGAGAAAGAGTAGGAATGAGCCAGGTTGTGAGCGATTCGATGTCTATCAATCGCAATCAAATCCCAACGAATTTACGATGATCGAACACTGGTCTTCTCAAGAGGCTCTCGATGCTCATCGACAGGCTGAAGCGTACACAACAATTTACAAGCCCCAAGTGATTCCTCTGGTTGAGCGTGTTGGTCATCCGGTGATGCTCTTGGATTAACNTGGGGTTTTTATAAATAAACNTATTTTTATGATACTTCTTATTGATAACTACGATTCATTTACATGGAATCTCGTTCAAAGGCTTGGTGAAATAGAGCCACGCATGAGAGTTGAGGTCCATCGGAATGATTGCATCGATGGTGATACAATAGCTGCAAAGCAGCCTAGTCACCTGCTCATTTCACCTGGTCCATGTAATCCAGACAAAGCTGGTATCTCGTGTGATGTTGTGCGCCGTTTCGCCGGCCGCATGCCGATTCTCGGNGTCTGCCTCGGCCACCAGGCTGTTGGTCAAGTTTTTGGTGGGAAGATTGTGGCAGCGAAGCAACTGATGCATGGCAAAGTTGATCAGATCGAGCATACCGGCAGGGGGCTCTTTACCGGGCTTTCTTCACCAATAGAAGCTACTCGGTACCACAGTCTGGTGATCGACCCGGCATCAGTGCCAAATGTTTTTGAGGTGGATGCCTGGGCTTTTGCACCCGATGGAAGTAAAGAAATCATGGCTATTCGTCACCGTGAGATGCCCGTTTATGGTGTGCAATTTCATCCAGAAAGTTTTCTCACAGCCAACGGTCATGCAATACTGCAGTCTTTCCTTGGGACCACAAACGGTGGTTTAGTCTCATGATTGATGTCGTAGAAGCGCTGCGACGAATAGAAGAGTCAGCTATTGTTCTCCCGCCACGTCGTGTTCGAATTGAAAAATCTGTCGGGCTAAAATTACAAGAAGATGTGATTTCTGATGCAGATTCACCACCATGGCATCGCTCGATGATGGATGGATTTGCAGTTATTTCGAATGACTTCGCTCGTGTTGTAGATGAGAAAACAGGTGTAACACTTGAGGTCGTTGGTGAAATTGCTGCTGGTGAAGCAAAGCCGATAATACTCAAACGAGGGCAGTGTGTTCGGATTATGACAGGGGCTCCGATGCCTGCAGGAGCAGATGCTGTGATTCCAATCGAGCGAGTTGTCACAGGAAGTTCNGGTGGTCACGCTGGTGAGCAGGTTTGTCTACATGAACCTAACTTCCGGCTTGGACAGCACGTAAGCAAAAAGGCGAGTTTTTTTCATGCCGGGCAGACAGTTATCAAAAGTGGCATTGAGCTAGAGGCAGTTCATGTCGGGCTGGCGGCTGAGGCGGGAAGTTCCCATGTAATAGCCAGCGCACCTCCTTGCGTTTCAATTATTACGACTGGAAATGAACTCATTGCGGATGGCCAAATCCTCGGGAAAGGGCAAATTCGAAACACGAATGAACCAATGCTTTCCGCTGCTGTAGCACGTTGCGGAGCGGAGCCGATTCCGATGGGTATAGCTAAAGATAATGCAGAGGCATTGAGGGCATTAATGGCTCAAGGTCTTGCGGCTGATATCCTTCTGGTTTCGGGTGGTGTGTCTGCTGGAGATTATGACCTCGTGCCGAAAACACTTGAAAAGATCGGCGTCGAGTGTGTTTTTCATAAAGTTTGTTTGAAACCAGGAAAGCCAATCTGGTTTGGAATTTTTAAACGACCAGCAGCTTCACCAACACTTGTTTTTGGTCTTCCCGGAAATCCTGTGAGCGCTTTGGTTTGTTTCGAACTTTTCGTTCGGCCGACCCTGAAATTTGTATCAGGCCAGTCGCTCGAAATGCAGAGTGGTTCTCACCGCANGGCCAAGTTAGTTGGCTCGGTAAAGGGTGCCGGTGATCGCCCCGTATATCATCCCTGCAACCTTAAGTTGTTCGACAATTGCCTTTTTGTCGAAGCGTTGCAGTGGGGTGGNTCGGCTGACTTACTTGGGTTTTCACGGGCCAATGGGCTTCTTGTATTGCCAAAGAATTGTGGGGACTATCGAGAAGGTGACTCGGTACAAGTTATTCCCCTTGATTCACGGTTCTATCACGAGTCCGAGTGATGCAAGCTTTGCGAAACACTCATCCCTCTCCCGACATCGCTCCAGAGAAACCCACGATTTATCTTGCGCGGCATGGAAGTCTTCAGCAGACGCTGGTAACGTTTTAGCACCTGATGCCAATCTCTGTATAACACCGCGATCAAGACGAGTGAGTCGCATCGCATCCACTCGATAGTCTAGGAATGCTTCCCAGCAAAGAGGGAACAGTTTTGCAACGATTTTATTTCCAATAGTTTCTGCGTACTGTCGAATCTCAAGTTGAGCGTGACTATCCATTCGTAGTGCAAGGAAATGCAGGAGATTGTGCAGATCTATTTTCCAGTAAGCTTCCGTGTATGTTGACAGCGGTAAATCTTTACGTGCTTGCTCACGGGCTATACCAGCTTGCAGCCGTTCCTCGTAAACACGACGAGCAAGACTCTGTAGCTCTTGCTCAGATTGAGTAAGAGGATGTCCGTCATTGTTCGCAAGAAATCCATCCGATCCCTGTCGGTTCGTCGATGCCTGGCTTCTCCAGCCATCGTTCCCTGTCGCTTGCATCGAATCGATTGCGAGGGAATATCGGGTTGAATACTCGTTGATGTTTGCTGTTCGATGCCGAACCCACTGTCGCCAGCAATCCATTGGCACCCGTACAAGAAATTTTACCTCGGCCATCTCAAAAGGTGTTGTGTGAGCATGCCTTAGNAGATAACGGATCAGTTGCCGATCATCACTGACTTTTCTTGTGCCCTCACCATAACTTACTCTTGCGGCTTGCACGATAGAAGAATCATTGCCCATCACGTCAACCAAAGTCACAAATCCATCATCAAGGACCGGAAATTTCTGCCACTGAAGGCTATCCAGTGAAGGCGTAGTTTGTGCTGCTGATTGATCGGATGCCATGAATGTACCTTTGTGCAACGAATGAAATGTAACCACAGGATGAACTTCTCTGGCGATTACTGCAACTGTTGGCCGTGCCGCAAGTTAATCACGCCATTCTGGTGTNCCAATTCAACTAAAGAAGTTCTCACCATAAAGGTTTGTTGGCGGACAGGTGGTGACAGTGATATCGCCATTGACTCGTGTTTGACATGCAAGCCGCATGGTCTCTTCGTTCCCAATGTAAGCCATAGACACACCCATGCGGGCCTTTTCGAGAAGTCCTCTTGGGCTTGTGTTTTCCATCCCTTTCGTGATTAGCACTCGGCAGCTGCCACAAGATCCCATGCCGTGACAATTAAGGACTTTGTGAACTCCAGGGTACAGCGAGACTCCTGCAGCGAGTGCCTCTTTACGAAGGTTGGCACCTTCTGGAACTTGAATTTCTTTTTTCTCTGTGGCAAAGGTAATTGTTGGCATAGGATTCTCTCGATAGGAAGGCCTTTGTTTCCCGATAATGTAGTCATCTGAGCCGTTTGCTTCCAGCGCGGTCAAGCTAATCCCGGAGGAATGGATGAATGGCTGAATTATCACGATATCAGCGTCAAATCGTCAAAAACTACTATGAAAACCTCGATACAGCACTTGTGCAGCGACTTGGTGAGCAGGTGACCGACCTTTATCTCGCTGAGGGTAAAAAACGATCTAAAATCTGGGCATCTATCGAAAAATCACTGGAGAAACTTGAGGTTCCCAAGTCAAGAATAAATCGGGTTGTGGCTTCGGACGATGCACAGCAACTGGCGAAACTACTACAAGAATTATGGGGCTGAATCCTAGGGAACTGAACTGTTCACGAGGTAAAAGGCCTGTCAGGAAAAGGAAAACGATTTTCCTATTCGATTTGGTTTCGGTTACAACTGCTGAAGAATTGACAGGAGGCTTTGTTTATAGNGGGTGCTCTCATGAAACAGGTTGTTATCATCGTGAAACCATTTCTTGCAGAGCGCGTTCTTGAAGCTGTAGCTGAACTGGAAGTAGATGCTTTGGCCGTGCACGAGGTGAAAGGGTACGGGCGTCAGAAAAGTTATCTTGATGCGACGACTGAACAGGATCGATCACTCGCGTTTCTCCCAAAAGTTGAAATTCAGTGCTGGGTTGAAGACTCTCAAATCGACAACTTTATTGACAAGGTAAGTCAGGTTGCGCGAACAGGCAGAATAGGTGACGGGAAATTATTCACTATTCCGGTTTCAGGAATCAGTGAATAAAGATACCTGTCGCATACCAAACACTATTTTTTCCTTTTTGGATATCATAGCCGAATGCAGAGTGCTCGGATGAGATTGCCCGCCAATGCCCGGGTGATTGTCGCCAGCANGAAACGCAGTCTATGCAGGAATCAAGCAGGTCCTGGTCTGGCCAACTTTCTGCACAGACTTCCGATGCAGATCCATAGCGTTGGCTAAGTTGTTGTGAGCGTTTTCCCCAGCCATGATGACCTTGGTTTTGTAGTCGGGCTTGATGAGCGGAATGGGTATTTGCTGCTTCACACAGCATGCTATCGCAATGTCCGTCCGCACTTTTCGGAGCGTCGGCATGTCGCCGCACTGCGAAAATCATTGATCGTTGAGTTAATGAACCAGCTGGTAAACCAGCAAGCAAACACAGATCTTGTTGAACAAATCGATAGTATTTTCCACCTTTCCTGGGTAAGACTGAAACTACTTGGCCTTTGAGTGGTTCGTGAGCATAGTCAAACACGAATATGCCAGGTCCTCCACGAATTGCATCCATAGACATTGATGGAATCGGTAGTTTCGAACATTCGTCATAATCAAGTTGACAAAAAACCCAAGGAGTATCCGAATCAGCAAAAAACTTTCGGATGTAGGGCTTTTGAAGTTGTTGAGTCACTTCATCATCACCAACAGTTGTATTTTTGAAACAAGTTGATAGCAGAAGCATCGATGATGTTTTTGCGGCAATTCCTGTAGCGTCCGTGTAGTTCGACACATCAATGATCTTCTGACGCCACGAGGCATGAGACGGCGTGTTCCGATTTTCAGCAGTGACACACTCCCCTTTCACCATGAATGAAAGAAACATTATGGCGGCGATGAGCGTTTGAGAATAAATACGTGTCGGCATTGGTAAATTGTGGTCCTAAATCTAGGCAGTGATGAAGATCAATGAAATGAACGTCTGATNGTGGAATACCATTGAACTGCTCCTCCCGNGAATCAGGCAACTACAATCTGTTGAAACCCAAGAAACAGCGGGAAACACAACAATTTTCAGCATNTGAGCATGGAATTGGCTGGAACCCCGGAGTTATTCATCGAGGCTGCTGTGGAGTTCCAGCCACTAAAATCGTTACACTTCGCGTAATCGTTTCTGTTTCCCCACTTTTGCAGTCAGGTCAATGTAATGCTTCGTCATGCTGCCATAATTTTTGTCGTCTCTCTTTTCTTGTATCAATGTTCTGGGCAACTGCCGAGGAGCAGATATTACAGACTTTCGTAAAGAGCCACTTGGTGAAGTACCACCATTTCAAAAGCCGAATGAAGACGCTCTTGTTGAAGCAGCGGCCCACCTTGNTGAAACGCTTAAACCATTGGATGAACTGCTATCTGAAAGCAAAAGTGGTGTTGACTGGCGGGACTATCTTGACTGGCCATTACTTGAGTCCCAAGCAGACTCAGGACAGAAACTTGATGTGAGNGCTTTGCTGAAGCTTTACCGCCGATTTAATGCGAACGAAGATGGGCTGGAGATGTACCAGTTTGTCGCAGTTCGTCGAGCCNTCGCTGCTGCAATTGAAGTTGCTGTAGCGGCGACNAATGANCAAGCAGCTGAAACGTATACGAAAAGAATTNAGAAACTCGGTGATTTGGTTCAAAACGCAGCGAAGGACAAAACTCCAAAGTCTCTTGATGGTGTCGGTCCTCTCCTNGCTCGGTTAATAGAGTCTCGTCAGGCGTCTGGGCTTGTGGCGAGGATACGGAGCGCAGTTGACCGTCCAAATCTCTATATGAGCGTTAACGAAAGCCTGCTGTCATCAGCGGTTAATCGTATCGTGGATCGTACGGCTCCAGTAAATGAAGTCGTGTTAGGAACGCCAGTCCGTGGCACTGGTCACACGAGCGGAATGGTACTCCTTGACTTTCTGCCTTCTTCACAGCGAGCAGTGGCGCAGTTATCGTTTCAGGCGACAAATTTAGCGAATACCAGGAGCACAAAAGGACCGGTTACGGTATGTTCGGAAGGGGTAACTGAATTATCGGCCCAGAAACGGATATATATCGACGACGAGCGTGTGTGGGCTGATCCGACCATCGCGTCNGCGTCGACAANAACANGAATGACAGGAATGGGCATTAGAAGCCGGTTTGGCAAAAATTTTATCCGTCGTGTTGCCTCAAAAAAGGTTTCTCAGATGAAACCAAAAATTGAAGCAATTAGTGAAAGACGCGCCCAAGAGAGGGTGCGTCGTGAATTTGAAGCTGAGACGGCGGAGGCAATCAGCAAGGCATCACGAGATTACGAGTACAAATTTCGACAGCCTTTAAAGGCTCGCGGCTGGTATCCGGAGTTACTTCGGATGAGTAGCACAAATGAAAAACTAAAGGTTGTTGGTCGAAAAGCACTTCGTGATCAAATTGCGGCATTTACTGATCCTCCCAAAGTGGATGATGATGCAATTCTTTCAGTTCGTATACACGAGACGCTTGTAAACAATGCTAGTGAGATTACCCTTGCCGGCCGAACAATTACGCAGGAGTTTGTCGAAGAGCAGTTAAAAGAGCGAGATGGCGAATTGCCGGACTCATTGACGAGTGATCCTAACCAGCCACCGTGGTCAATCACATTTGCAAAAAAGAAGCCGGTGGAAATAAATGCAAATGATGGGAGCTTCAAACTTACAATTCGGGGAAGTCGTTATACATCNGGTGACCGNTCATTTCCTGCAATGGATATCTCGGTTGCATACAAAATTGATGCGGCAGGTGCTAGCATTCGCCTTGTTCGCGAAGGTGATGTGCAGATTTATCCTCCGGGATTCGTTCCTGGTGGAGATAAAAAGCTGAGTGTTTCTGAAACCTCGCTGCGTCGAATTCTTCAAAAACGTTTTGGGAAAGTGTTCAAAGAAGTTGTTGATATTGAGTCACTTGAACTCCCTGATCAACTTGCTGCTGCAGGCCCATTGCCAATGGAACAACTCGAAGCTCGTAAAGATGGATGGATGGCANTTGGGTGGCGAAAAAAAGATGAGAGCGNATCAGNGCAATCAGATCAAAGACTGAGTCATCTATGGACGCATGATTTTCTTCTTGTTGACCAAAAGTAAGGCTGATTACTTAGCTGAACGAATNAGTGCTGTGAGCCGGTTAGCTTCGGTAATTGCTTCATCAATTGGAAGCCCTTGAGGAACACCAGGTCGAGTATGGCCGGCAGCTGAAATGTAGGCNTTACGAAGTATCTCGAGCCTCTTTNAGACACGCGGTAACAGTCGGTCTGTCTTTTTGGTGTTCCACGATTCTGGGACACCGACGTTGTCCAGTATGGCTCGACAAATTGCCCAGTGCCCTTCATGCCCGGGGTGGACTGTGTCCTGAGCAAAAATAAATGAAGGATTTGCCAAGCGATTCACTTTCAGCGTTTTTTTTATTGAGCTGTGGACATCTATGACCATCCATCCGCTTCCTTGTTTTGAGACCAACCAATTAGAGTATTGTTCAAGAACATGCTCGTAGTCGATTGGCCCAGCTGGACCATGTTTGTCCTGGCGTTGATCGTAGACAGGTGGAGTGAGATGAATGATCTGGGCTCCCATACCCTCTACTTTTTCATGAAGACGAATACTGCCTTCACGAAATTTCTTAAATCGTTCAGTGTCAAAAGGCTGATAAATACCGCAGTTCATGCCATAACAGGCCAGCACGACGTCTGGCCGACTGATCCGTAGCACCCTGTCTAGTCGCTCATGCAAATCAGGCCGTGGGAATTTTCCACCGGCATGTCCGTTTTCTGAAAGCCCCGAAACGGTTTCACTGGGAAGAGCCATATTGATTACTCGGGCTTTAGTGCCCGCTGACTCCATCCAGCATGTGAGATAGGAAACCCAACGACCATTAAAGGTGATTGAGTCACCAAGGAAAACAACTCTATCAGATTCGATGAGTAATTGGCGAAGAGTTGATGCAGTTGTTGTGTTCGGACTGGCAGCACTGAGTCCATGCATAGCAGCAGTGAAAAGCCAAGCACATGCGAAAAAGTGTAATGCAGCTGACCGTAAGTGTCTTTGAAATTTCATAATCGACACAACTTCAGTCAGCCAATTTCTGCACAGGCTTTGCGCCTTCTCTGATTGCAAAAAGATGACTGCGATTCGCGATGTAAAGTGTTTCATTAGCTACAATTGGAGTAGAGTAAACACTATTTCCCATGTTGATTTCTGCGACCAGGTCCATTTCTTTCGACAGTTTGAAAATACAAACGTCTCCATCCTCATCGCCAATATAGACTTTGCCATCAACAAGAAGAGGAGATCCCCAGCTCGCAGCTAGCATGTCATATGTCCAATAAGGTTTTCCCGTTGTGACATCAAGACAGTGGAAAAGGCCACTAAAATCTGCCACGAAGAGTAAGCCATCTTGTATTGCAACCGTGCCGCAAGTGCGGTGCATTGTTTCCTCAAAACTGAGTTTCCCATTTCCATCAGCATCAAATCCTGGATAATGCCAAACGGCTGCTGAATTAGGGTTGGGGATTGCCGCCTCACCATTTTCAGTGTTCACTGCCTGGAGACGACGATGCGGAAGTGGCGTGTCTGGAGCCTCTAAGCTGATAGCAAGTTCGGGGCTTGTGTCATCTCGTTTTGTTGGGTCGATGCACCACAGATGACCTGATCCTTCACCATGTTCTGGGTCTTCACCAACAGCTATGTAAACGAGTCCCTTGTGAAAAACTGGTGTTCCGATGATATGGTTTCGGTCGGCACGTCCACCCAGCGAATATGTAGACTCTTTCGGATTGCAATCAAATTGCCAAAGGAGTTTTGAGCCACCGTTTCCATCTCCACGTGCATCAAAGCCATAAACCCAGCCGTCACCACCGCCAAAAAAGACTTGCGGTATCCCGTCAACTTCTGCGTATCCGGGACTTGACCATTGACCGTGAAGGACATTTGCGCCAGGCGAAGCATCCGACCATAAGACTTTGCCATCTCTCTTATCAACACATATAAAGCTTGGAGCGTCTGGGTTTGGCAGGCTGATGTGTCCTTCATCGACTCCATTGCTGGTATTTACAAAGAGCAGATTGCCTGCCCCGGTAACACTACATGAACACATGTTGTGCTGCGAAACTCCTAGTTCGGTCATCATGTTGAAAACCCATACAACATCGGCCTCAGACTTGCTATCCGTTGTCTCGTTGATGAAAGGCCCATCATTCTCACCATCGTGAAAACCTTCTGTGTCGAGGCATTTAACCTCACCACGACTCGTCACATACCAGAGCCGGTCCCCCTCCACCAAAGGTGAGCAACAGATTCCCTGAAGTGGCCAGTCGTGCACTCGACCTGTTGGAAGCTTCTCACTCGAATCCTGCCATAGGAATGCCCCGTTGGTAATATCAAAGGCAATAAGGCAGCCTAAGTCCACATCTGCAGGATATCGTTCGATCCAACCATGCCCATTATTCGTTCCTACAAATATTTTCCCATTTGAAACGACTGGGTTGCCGTAGCTCTGGCTACCAAGTGCCGCTACCCATGCAATATTCTTGCTCGTATCTGCCTGCCATTGACCTGTCTTATAGTCAAAATCACCAGGCTCCCATTCCGTCGGCATGTTGGTAGCCGCAGACACATTATTTCTGTGAGGTGAACCGCCCCACTGGTTCCAATCCTTGGCGAAAGCTATTTCAAATGTGGAAAAAGCTAGCCCTGTAAGGAAAAAAAGAATAGTTAGAAATCTCACTGCATGGCCTCCACTACGACACACCGATATCCAAAGGGTATGAGTGCAACTAATTTTTACTGTTTGTTTTCGACTCTATTACCCAAAGTTTTGTTGGGCTTTCACTCATGTAGTACAGTCGACCATTTGCGGCGACAGGTGTCGTACGAAGTTTGGTTCCATCTTCATGCTCAATTTCAGACAGAAGTTCCATCTCCTTGCCGTGCTTGAAGACATACATGATGCCGTCGTCATTCCCTACAAAAACCTTACCGTCGGCAACACATGGAGATGCCCAAGTATTTGCGAACATATTTTCAGTCCAATAGAGCCTACCAGTGTTAGCGTCCAAGCAGTGAACATGGCCACCCAGTTCAGTGATGTAGAGGATGTCGTCCATTATTGCGCATGTCGACATTGATCGACCAAAGTAGTAAGTCTCATCAGTGGGGCTTGGCTTATCATCTGTGACAGGTCCACCGTAGTGCCAGACTTGAGCCGAGTCAGGATTGATTTGTTCATCAAATTCTGGTTCATATGTAGCCAGCGTCGGCGAAACCTCCCCACCATCGTTACCTAATCTTTCGTCTAAGAATGCAGCGACTGCATCTCGAACCGCTGGCTGCCTGTCGCCAATAGATTCTCCACGGCACAGGAACCTGCGAGTCCTTGTCCTGAATGCATCCAGTGCTGTGCCTGTTGCAAGCAGTGGTTCATCCTGCATGCCATCCCATTCAATAACCTGTGCTACCTCTTCACACATTGCAGCAATCAACGCACAGTCCTCGGCTGCTGTCTCGCCCTGCAACAGGGGAGCAATTGATATTGCAACCGGAGTGTCTGGCTTTTTGTCTGGTGTCTGGGCTGTCGGCAGATAGTATGCGGCAACC
>NZNR01000044.1 GCA_002694955.1 Planctomycetaceae bacterium | reverse complement strand
CATTGCCACAAATGCCTGTAAGTCATGGCTGGTGGTAAGTGAAAATACATGTGAAAGTTATGTGAAGGTTTTGTGCAAATAACACAGACCTCTAAAAACAGCCCAAATTGTTTGAATCGATGGCAGCTATCGGGGTAATTACTATTCTCTGATTATCTAGGGTCTGCCTAGAATACGCACTGCGACATTCTTTCTGCTTTCGTATCAAGAAAGAGACGGTGCCGGTGGCTATGTTGAACCATGCTCAGAAATTGTTTGTTCTCGATACCAATGTGATTCTGCATGATTCGAATTGCATTCGGAATTTTCAAGAGCATGACGTTGCAATCCCGATCACGGTTCTTGAAGAACTCGACAAGTTCAAACGTGGTAATGAAGACATCAATTTTCAGGCACGGCAGTTTCTGCGTGACCTCGATCAGTTGACAGGTGATCTCTTGTCAACAAGAGGAGCGCCTCTTGGTTCTGGCAGGGGAGGAGTTCGAGTGATCTTGGGTGCCGAGCAGGATGATCGAATTGCTTCTGCATTTCTGCAGAATACGCCAGACCATCGCATACTCAATACAGCTGCGAGTCTTCAAAAGGAGCGTCCTGCCCGTAAAGTAATTCTTGTCTCAAAAGACACGAATCTGAGGGTGAAGGCAAAAGGGATCGGGGTCCTCGCGCAGGATTATACGAGCGATAAGATCGAGAGCTTCGATAAGCTCTACATGGGGAAACGAGTTGTTGAAAATGTAGACGCAGATGTCATTAGTGGTTTTTACACCGGTAGTGGTGTGGTGTCAGCTGAAGCTGTGACTGACGTGCAGGACCCAATAGCAAATGAAAATTTTGTTCTTCGTGCGGGTAGTAAATCAGTGCTGGCATCATTTAAGGCAGCTACCAATAGCTTTGTAAGGGTAGAAAAGAAAACGTGTTATGGAATAAGCCCGCGGAATGCGGAGCAATCATTCGCAGTCAACGCCCTTTTGGATGACGACATAAGGCTTGTAACTCTTGCTGGTACCGCTGGCACTGGGAAAACACTGTTGGCCTTGGCGGCAGCCCTTGAATGCCGTCAGCAATATCGTCAGATACTTCTGGCTCGTCCTGTTGTACCTTTGTCGAATCGGGACCTCGGTTTTTTGCCAGGTGATATTTCCGACAAACTCGATCCCTATATGCAGCCACTGTATGACAATTTAACAGTCATACGTCATCAGTTTCACGAAAGTTCTCCAGCGGCACAGCGTATTCAAGAGATGCGAGAGTCTGAGAAACTGTTGGTTACACCCTTGGCCTATATTCGTGGTCGCAGTTTGCAAAAAATATTTTTCATTGTGGATGAAGCTCAGAATCTCACACCTCACGAAATTAAAACAATAATCACGCGTGCAGGAGAGGGGACGAAGATAATCTTTACCGGCGATATACGCCAGATTGACCAACCTTATCTGGATGCTCTTTCAAATGGGCTGAGCTATCTCATTAATAGGATGGTGGGGCAGTCAATATTTGCTCACATCACACTCGAAAAAGGAGAGCGATCTGCACTGGCGGATCTTGCAAGTGAGCTTTTGTAAAACGTGGTGAGATTAGTAATTGTCAAATCCCTGTCGGACAGCCCAAACTGCGGCTTGGGTGCGGTCTTTGACTTGGAGTTTTCGTAAAATGTTTTGGACGTGTTCTTTGACTGTTTCAACACTAATGCCAAGCGAGTTGGCGATTTCTTGATTAGACAGTCCGAGAGAAATAATCTTTAAGACCTGAAACTCTCGTGGGGTGAGTGGNGNGTCAATGCCGGGTGGTAGTCTTCGTTTCGATAAACGTGTCGTCAGTTTTTTTAATTGACTTTCAGGGTGAGGTGTTGCATGAGCTGCAGTATGATCGATTACAGCACATAATCCATCTTTGCTCGTTGTCTTGANGAGAAAGTCAGTGGCTCCGGCAGCCGCAGATCGTGCTATAGCAGTGGGGCTGTCGAAAGCGGTGAACACAATAACGCGGCACTTTGGGCAGATATCCCGTAATGGCTTAATAAGTGAAATGCCATCTTCTGCATCTTGTAGTCTCACATCAAGCAAAACAATGTCGGGCTGAAGTCTGCGGCACTCTTCCAGCCCCTGTTCCCCCGACTGTGCCGTTCCCACAACAGTAATGTGCTCGCCATGCAAGATTGCAGAGATTCCTTGAAGAATAACCTCATGGTTATCAATGAGAAAGACGCGTATTGAACCAGCGTTCGTCATCATGAATTTTCCCTCTGCACAAAATAAATTTTTATATCGTAGTCGTGCGGGTGTCCGTTGACATTCCCAAGGCGAAATGGTTGATCTTTTTCATTTCTTTTTTGACTGCACGCTAATTAAAAATGATCNCGGGTCTGGCTGNTTTTTTGGCTCGCAGTGTTACTTATAATTAAACAACTCGTAAAGCCAGGGATGCGTCCATGGGTTCCACGTAGGTGCTGCGACCGACAGTACAGAAAGCCCTAGTAGTGTCAATAAGACTGAATATCCGGCCTTGCTGGNNGCTAAACGATCGGCTNCCGGTGTNAGNGCAGATATCCAAATGGGTGCTAACCAAAATACCCAGCGGAACCCACTGGTGGATCCGCCGTAGTTGCGGTCCAACGGCTGTCGAGTCAAATAAAATACAATAACAGTCATGGAAACAGTAATGAATGTAAAAGATAAAAGTTGCCATCCACGTCCATGTCTTTGAAGCATAAGAACGAGGCCAGGAAGTACGAGCAACCAAATAGGCGTTAGTGAAAATATACCGTGGTGTCCAATAGTTGCGTGGAAAGCGTAGCGAGCAATTGACGCTTCCCCTCGGTCTATGCCGTTTGGGGATCGCCAATAGCTTTCAATCACTCGGCCGTTCGGCATCCTGAATCGATAGTCATACCAATTTTCTGGATTCCATTGATTTGCAGAAACTTGTGNTTCATCAGATCGCGTTAATCTTTCAGTAGNAGTCGGTGCTTCACGAAACGCGTATGGTGGCCATACCGTATTATGAGCGAGCAAGTTCGATCCAAGGGCTGCCATAAAAACGACTAGTNCAGCTGGAATCGTANCNAGAATAGTTTGCCGCAAGTCATAAAGGACCAGTATTCCTACGACAGCAGTCGTCCATGCAAGTGCAGGCAAGTCAAAGGCTGCGGCTAAACCAGCAGTCAGACCGGCTGTAGCAAAAAGTAANCATGGCGGCCNNTGCTTTTGAGTAATGACCAAAACACAGTAAAGGCTTATAGCCGTACACGCTGCAGCAAAAGAGTGGTTGGTTAGTGCCACTGCAAATGTCGTAAGGAATGTGCCAAAAGCAATGGCCGCAGCGGACCATATTTTCCCTCGGTCCGTGGTCCCAATAAGTTCAATGCAGCGGCACGATGCAAAAATCATAATTCCCAGAGGAATCAGTCCGTAAAGAATTAGCATGAAACGGCCAAGAAGAAACGGATGATCTCCAAGTGTCCATCCTGTTGCTTGAATGATCAGCCAGTACGGTCCAGCCAGCAGAAGAGACAGGAGTGGTGGTTTGCTTGAATACAGATGTAACGTTCCGTCTTTGTCCGGATGCACGACAGCATCAATGGTATCCCATCCTGGTTCCGCCGCGAGATCTTCAATTGCAAATGTTCCTTGCTCTGCAAGACTTCGAATTGTGAGCCATCGGCTACGATCGTTTGCCGAAAGAAAAGGGCGAAAGAGTCCTTTCTCTCGTTGGATACGGTAAGCCAGTTCTTGTCGTAGAGCTGATTCTTCAGCAGGCTTGAGTTGAGTCGCGTTGTCCTTCGTTCGTCGTGCAATGGCTTCTTGAACTAACCTTTTCTCGAGGGCCAACCGATCGACTGTGGTAACAGTGGTTATTCGACCGAGAACACTGCTGCATGCAATGAGAGTAAGCAGTCCATATATAAACTTCCGAAGAAGAGCTGTAGGGTCGACTGGAGAATCCGTCTGCGNTGCTGNGCCAAGTCGACCTGTCTGTAACTTGATNCATACGGAGCTGAGATCGAAAAGCCCACGAAAGAAACGCCCAACTCCATATTTAGAGACTCCTCGAGTACGCGGGCGGTGATGGACCGGCTGTTCAACAATACGGTTTCCGGAGGCTGCAGCTAAAACAGGTATGAATCGGTGCATGCCGGTTGCTAGTGGAAGCTGCTGAGCGACTTCACGACGCATTGCTTTNAGTCCACAATTATGATCGTGCAATGGTACGTTTGTAAGCCAACTGACAAGCAGGTTAAAAACACGAGAAGGCAGCGTTTTATGCCAAGGGTCTAGCCTTGGTGTTTTCCAGCCGTTAACAAGTTCGGCTTCTGCAGTCGGTGCNGGTTGTCCATCAGGAGCCATGCCCAATCTCGTGAGCATTTTGGGAATTTCAGCCGGATCGTCCTGCCCGTCACCGTCAAGCATGACNACCGATTCACCACGANCGCATGCNAACCCTCTTGAGAGAGCTGCTGATTTTCCGTGCCCATCTTTAAGGTGAATCAGATGAACTTTGTTTGTGTCATCNCACACCGANTCTACTTCGCCAACTGACTCATCCGTTGAACCATCATTGATAACTAGGATTTCCCAAGAGAACCCAGTTTCGTCCAGTGACGCCCGGATTTCCTTTATTAATGGNCCGATGTTGCCCGCTTCATTGCGGATGGGAATGACAAGTGAGACCTGAGGGCGATCAGTAGGAGGAGTTGACGTCATGCAAATAAAGATACGGTGGGTCAAGGAGACCAGCAGTCAAAGATATATTCACTCAACTTTAGTATGGCACGGGATAACCATATGCTACGAGTCAAAAAATGAATTTTTCCAATTTATTGGNANGGNGTTTACAATCGAAAGTCCATGGTCGGCAGAAACGGCCGTAATTCATATAGGACCAGAGCTCTGAATCATCATGACACGTCTGATTTCACTCGGTGTAATTCTCGGGCTGGTGGTGATATTTGGCTTGCTCTCGCTGAGGGTCATGTCGATNTTTCTGTTGCCGCTGCTGCTCGCTGCAATGCTCGTCGTGATTTTCGGACCAATGTACAGAGCATTACGGCAGAAGCTAGGTGTTCAGGAGTGGTTGGCTGCTGGCCTTACAACAGGATTTGTTCTGATAATAGTCCTTGTTCCTCTCGCCCTTCTCGTTGTTCGGGCAGGGGGAGACGCTATTGCGATGGCACAAAGTCCCAATGGAATACGTCTTGACCCAACAGTGCTATCAGGACTCATTGAATCAGTTAATGAAGCGACGGGGCTTTCCCTCACGGCTGATGATATTAACACGGAGTTGAGAAAAGTAGCAGAAGATATTTTTGGTCCTATTGCGACTCGTGCTCCAGTCGTGTTGGCAAAGTTAGTCATTGGCGTGATTGTTATGACTGTTGCTCTGTTTTATTTCTTGGCTGATGGAGCAAGAATGTTTGATGCGGTCACACGTTTAATCCCCCTTGATCAACGATACCAGTGGCAATTTTTAACAGAATTTGAAGAGGTCAGTCGTGCTGTGGTGAGCTCTACGTTATTGGCTGCGATAGTCCAAGCGATTCTGGCCGGTTTTGGTTTTTATGTCGCCGAGCTTCAGGCGGTTTTTCTTCTAACGTTATTAACTTTTTTTGGTGCACTCATTCCTTTCGTTGGTGCTGCGGCAGTCTGGGGTTCAGCTAGCCTTTATTTGCTCTTTTTCGCAAAGAGTACGTGGGCAGCTCTTGGGCTTGCACTTTGGGGGGCTTTAGTTGTCTCCACAGTCGATAACATTATTAAGCCATATGTTTTGCAGGGGCAATCAAAACTTCATCCACTGCTTGCACTGTTAAGCATTCTTGGCGGAGTCGGGGCCTTAGGTCCTATAGGGGTCTTCATTGGCCCTATTGCCGTCGCGTTCTTGCAAGCGGCCTTAACTATGTTGCAAACTGAACTCGATACGCTTTCTGATGAGACACGAGGAGAAGGGAATAACGCTCTTGAGGGGCAATAAATTTTATTTTGCAGTCGTACGAACTGGATAAAAACTCCGATTGACCAACTTTATTTAAGGAACAGCTATGTTCATCGAATTACTGACATTAACAGCTGCAATGTTGGCTGCAGGTATTGAGACAGCATTTGTGCCAAGTGATTCAGGGGGAGGGGAGTACTTAGTTCGGGTTGAACCAGACCTGGTATCAAGCCGGAGTCCCTACACATTTACCAGTGACATTCCAGCTGATGTAGGAGATGTTAGAAGAGTCTGTATTTATGTTGCAGATAAATGGCCTGCGGCTGTAGAACGAACGGTGATCGAAGCAGCGAAGCAGCCGAGAGTTGGGTTGGACGAACTATCTGCTCTGGAGAACGATAGGGCGGATACGGTTGATGGNCATGAAGAAAAGCCATGGTCTCTCTTGGTTGGGTCATTGATTGCGCTGTTCCTTTCGCTTGGTGGCAACGCCTACCTCGGTATTCTTCTTGGAGGTATGAGAGCGANGTATCTATCGTTAGTCCGGGAGCGTATTCCCGAGGTGTCGGAGGTGGGATAGCTTCTCAGGGNNTCAATTCATTATTTTGCTCAAGATGCTCTCGCGCAGGATCAAGTCTGATGCAATTGGCTACTCAGCTTCACCAAAAAAGTATTCTTCAGCTCGCCAAGAACGCTGCTGTGAGTCATCGCTGTCCGTTGCGTCGGCAACTGGGGGGTGTCTCGTTCCAAGGGTCCGGACAGTTGCCTTCGCTTTCCGAAAGAGAGCGGCAACGTGAGCATGACATGTGAGAACCAGCATCTGGTGATTCCCGTTTCGGTCCTGCATGAATTCAACAAGAGTACGTGATGCGGCACGAGCGCGTTGGTCATCAAAGTTCACCAAAGCGTCATCCATAACTACAGGGAGGGTGATGCCTTGTTCGTGCAGGTCACGCACAAGGGCAAGCCGCAGCGCGAGAAAAACCTGTTCTCGAGTCCCGCGGCTAAGTCGTTCTGGGTTCCAGATCACACCAGCAGCGTCATGAACGTCAAGTCTGGCTTCATCAGCCGCCGTAGTGATCTGACTGTACCGGCCCTCGGTTAGTCGAGAAAGCCAGTGAG
>NZNR01000043.1 GCA_002694955.1 Planctomycetaceae bacterium | reverse complement strand
ACAACTTGTTGAAAGTGAATTATTTGGCCATCGTCGAGGTGCTTTTACTGGAGCAAGTGAGCATCGCGCAGGTCTTTTTGAAGTAGCTAATGGCGGCACCTTGTTCTTAGATGAAGTCGGAGAATTGCCGCCGGCGCTTCAGTCACGACTCCTTAGGGTACTTGAGTCGGGAGAAATTCGCAGGGTGGGAGACAATCACCCAATTACGGTCGATGTACGAGTGGTCTGTGCAACACATCGCTCGCTTGAGAAAATGGTGTCAGAGGGAACCTTTCGGGAAGATCTTTTGTTTCGTCTGAACACATTCGAAATCAGGGTCCCGTCACTCCGGGAGCACATGAGTGATCTGAAGTTGTTAATCAGGCATTTCATCGAAAAAAAACAACAGAGTATACCGGATGGAATTCAACTCATAACTGATCATGCGATGAAGATTATGCAGGCCTACAGTTGGCCTGGAAATGTTCGGGAACTTGCCAACTGTGTGGAGCACGCATTAGTTCTTTGTGATGAGTTACCAATTCGTCCAGAACACATTCCGCTCAGGATACAACGTGCGATTAAGAAAGAAGTGCACAGCGATTCCCAAAGCAATTGTAGTGGCAATAGTACATTGGATGCAGAAGTTCATGGAAACGTCATGGCCTCAAATCAGCCACAAAGCCTCAAACAGATAGAAAGAAATGCGATTCGTTGTGGACTTAGTAGGAATAATGGAGACAAGTCAAGAACTGCTGATGAACTTGGTATCAGTTTAAAAACTCTGTACAACAAACTAAACCAAATCGAGAACGCAGAGCGGAACCCTGAGGCGGCCTGATGAAGCGACTGCGAGAGATGCCAGCATCTGATGGCTTATGTTTTCCGGACAACTCCAGCAAGTACTCCGAGCACTTTGGCTGAATCAACATAAATAGGTTTCATCGAATCATTAGCTGGCTGCAGACGGATTCGGTTTCGTTCGGGATACCACTGTTTGAGTGTAGCCTCGCCGTCTTCTGTTTGGGCAACAACAATATCTCCATGCCGTGCCGTCTGACACTTTTGTATTATTACCCAGTCGCCGTCAGCAATCTGCGCATCAATCATGGAGTCTCCCATGACCTTGAGAACAAAATGATCTTCCCGGTCAAAAAGCTCAGTGAAATCAAATCGCTCTTTTTGTTCTTCTGCAGTTCGGAGGGTACCAGCCGCGACCCATCCAGCCATTGGCATGCCTCGACTGTGAGGTGATTCTGTGACCAGTTCGATCGCGCGAGATATATTACGGCCTCTCGTGATGAGCCCCTTTTTTTCCAAGGCCTTAAGGTGGCAGACAACACCGTTTGGCGAGCGTATCGAGAATGCCTCTCCTATCTCACGCACCGTTGGACCAAAGCCTCGTGAGTAAATTTTGCTACGAATAAACTCATAAATTTCCATTTGCCGCGCTGTGGGCATATCTGCAGAATCTTGGCTCTCTTCCCCATGCTGAAGTAGCTGGGAGAGTTCCGAGGCGGGCCGCTTGGCTGCGGTGTGGGAACGAGCGCGAGATGTTCCGGGTTTTCCCTTGGATTTAGTCTGACGCGACTCTTTTGGAGGTGTGGACATTGGATGTGCTCTACCTATTTGCTCGCTACCTGCACGCGAAAAACGTACCTAAACATCTATATCCTACTATACGGAAGTACATTGTCAAGGTCGTTTTGTGTGGTTTCCAAAAGTCTTTGATCGTCTCATCACGAGTAGAGCCACTACACTATCCGTACAAGGCGATGACGCTGGCCTTGACCGAGTTGCAGCCCTGCTTTTCAACAAACAGGAGAGTCGATGAATACGTGTTGTTCAGTTCAAAAAAATTTCCTTTTTCGCTGCTGGCAATCAAAATTTTATATTTCCGCTTTGGTCTTCTGTTTGAGTTTTCAACTGCCTGGAATGACTGTCGGAAATCTACGTGCTGCAGAAGATGGAATAATTGCCGGGATCAGACTCACGGGATCTCTGCCAGATGGTGTTGGTCAAGAGGGGCTTCTTGGCGATGTCTCGCCGCAATTAAGTCGTTTTTTACAGCGGCTGGATAAAGCAGCTCAAGATGAAAACGTGCATGCGGTACTTCTCTCAATTCAATCGCCAGAACTTGGTCGTGCCCGGGTGTCGGAATTGCGCAAGTCAATTCAAGATATTCGCGCGCGGGGTAAGCCGGTTGTAGCACATCTCGTTAGCGGCGAGCCGCTTGACTATAGCGTCGCTGCAGCGTGCGACAGAATTGTGATGCCGCCAGCTGCGACACTTGCAATCACGGGTGTTCGAACGGAGGTGACATTTTACAAAGGATTGCTTGACCGGCTCGGCATCCAGGCAGAGATTTTACAGGTTGGTGAATTTAAAGGTGCGGGCGAGCCCCTTACGAGAGACTCAATGAGTCCTCAACTGCGTCAACAATACGAGCTATTTGTTGGTGATCTTTTTAATCAAATGGTGGAGCAGATCGCTGAAGATCGAAATCTAAAGAAAAAAAAGGTTCGAGAACTGATCGATGTTGGTGTTTTTACGCCAGAAGAGGCAGTGAAGTCATTGCTTATTGACGGGATTGCTTATGAAGACGAAGTATTAAGCAGTCTCTCTGATCATTCAGCTGATTCAGGTATGGAGTTCAAACGAGATTATGGAAAGCGGGACATTGATACAGATTTTTCAGGTTTTACAGGCCTTATGAAGCTAGTAGATGTTCTCTCGGGTGTTGAAAAAAAATCACAAAAGAAAGAATCGAAACGCATAGCCATTATTCATGTTCAGGGTGAAATAGTGGATGGCACAGGAAGTATTGGGATGTTCGGTGGAAGTGCGGCTGGTTCAGACGCTATCACAAAGTCTGTCCGACAGGCGGCAGAAGATCCATCGGTGGCTGCCTTGGTAATGAGAATTAATTCACCTGGCGGCTCAGCTCTTGCCAGTGATCTAATTTGGAGAGAACTAGATCGTTGTAGCAAGCCTGTCGTTGCTAGCCTTTCTGACACGGCTGCAAGTGGAGGGTACTATATTGCCGTGGGTGCAGATGAAATTGTGGCAGCTCCAGGAACACTAACAGGTTCTATTGGAGTTGTTGGTGGGAAAATAGCAATCGGAGATGCACTTGGTCGATATGGTATTCACACCGATGTTATCAGTCGAGGTCGTAATGCGGGGTGGCTTTCTTCCCAGCAACCTTTTTCGGAAAGTGAACGAGACGTATTTCAAGCCACGATGGAAGATATCTATCGTCTGTTTACATCAAAAGTAGCGCAAGGAAGACAGCTTGATCGCGAGCATCTTGATACGTTAGCTGAAGGGCGCGTTTTTACAGGTAGAATGGCTCAGGCCGCTGGACTTGTTGATTCCCTCGGAACGCTCGAAGACGCTGTCCTAAAAGCTTGCCAGCTTGCAGAAATATCTGATCCGGGTGCAGTTGAACGGTTGTTGTTGCCAAAGCCCCGCGGCTTATTTGATGAATTCCTTGGCGTCGGCAGAATGGATCAATCACATCCTCTCGAATCAAACGTTGCAGATGCTATTGCGGTGAGATTTCTTAGGTTTTTAGGTCAATCCAGCGTCACCGATACATTGGTCGCCAGATTTTCGAGCAAGTTTCGCCTTCTCACTCTGGTCGCATCGGGGAAGCCGCTTATGCTGCTTCCAGCCATCGTCGAGATTCGTTAGATGGTGTCCTGAGCGGTTGTCTCTTCGGGCGATTGGTATTGGCTAGAGTCCAATATTTACCAGGCGAAGTGAGCAAAAGCCTTGTTGGCGTCTGCCATGCGGTGGACGTTTTCTCGTCGAGTGATTGCAGCACCTTCACGTTTGTACGCTGCTATGACTTCTTCAGCCAATTTTTGGTAGGTCGGTCGACCTTTCTTTTCTCGAACTGCCAACAGAAGCCAACGTATCGCCAGAGACTGCTGGCGAGTCCTGTTGACCTGCATCGGCACTTGGTAAGCAGCACCACCGACACGTTTGGACCGGACCTCGACAACAGGCTTTATGTTTTCAATCGCACGTGTGAAAACTTCGATTGGTTCAGCGTCATTAATTTTTTCACCGACCAGATCCATTGCCTTGTAGAAGATTTGCTGCGACACACTCTTTTTTCCATCAAGCATTAGGCAGTTGATGAATTTACTTGCAAGTAGCGACTGGAATTTTGGATCCGGTCTGAGTTGTGTGCGGCTGGCAGTGATACTTCCCATGAACTGATTTTCCTCAAATAAAAACTACGTGAATTGATCTGTCATCTAGTCGCGTTTTGCACCATAGAGACTGCGAGATTGTTTACGGCCTTGAACACCGAGGGTATCGAGTGCACCACGAATTACATGGTAGCGAACACCTGGCAGGTCGCGAACACGACCGCCTCGAATGAGAACTATTGAATGTTCCTGCAAATTATGCCCTTCGCCAGGGATGTAGACTGTAACTTCTTTTTGGTTCGATAAACGAACACGGGCTATTTTTCGCAGAGCAGAATTCGGCTTCTTTGGGGTCATTGTCCGAACTTGCAGGCAGACTCCTCTTTTTTGCGGGCATCTATCGAGCACCGGTGATTTCGAGAATCTGCGTTTTGGTCGTCGACGGCTGCGGACAAGTTGGCTGATTGTGGGCATGGAGTGTTTCGTAAATGTAAGTTTCGTTTGTGTTTTGGGGACAGCGACAACATCAAGGAGTGGGCTTGAAGTAACCAATTCTCGTAGCTGGAAGAATCCTGTCCTGAGACGTAATAAGGTAGTCAAAAAAAGGGTGTAGAGGAAGCGGGCTGAAAAAAATCGCGGCAAACTACTAGTCTGGAGGGAGCCGTGCATTGCAGGTCATACCATTGCGGGTGTCAGGATTTCACCGCGACATCCAGTCAAGCTATCCCCGTGCCACTGCTGCCAAAGATCATTCCAGGTAGTTTTTTGAGCAACTGAAAAACCAGTGCTAAGAAGATACTTCCCCAAAAGTGCTACAAAAGAGGGGCGCCATCTGCTTCCTTGAAGAAATGTTGGCGGGATAAATGTTGAGGCTTCACAACCAAGATGTTTGGTGCCGAGAAGCACAATTGAGCCTCGTCGCATGCCGAGGCCGGTATGAGGTCCGGGTTGTCCGGCCACGACTATCGTGCCGGCCAGAAGTTCGAAGCCGGTTGCTTCCCCTGCGTTTCCTCCGATAGCGAGGAGCCCTCTTCGCATTTTGCCTCCAGCGAGAGCGCCTACAGAGCCATCAATAATCACTCGGCCGCCTGTCATGCCCTGTCGATGACCAGGAAGTGATCCAATAGCATTGTCCGCTGCATCACCGTGAACACGAATTTCACCACCTTGCATTCCGCATGCTAGCCAGTCAGCTGCAGAACCTGTGATCTGAAGCTTTCCCCCTTTCATCTGTTCTCCTGAATGTCTGCCGATATTTCCCCGAACGAGGATTGTTCCTGACTGCATGCCTGCCCCAAGATAATGAATCCGTGAGAAGTCACCCCTGCATTCAATATGCTTGTCCTCTGGGTTTCCATCTACATGAAAGAAGTCACCAAGTTGTGCTGGCTGGTTGTCGCAAACCACCCGCATTCGAACTATGTCAGTAAGACTTTGTGTTGCAACAAACTCTGGGAGGAGGCCTTGGACAGACAGAGAACGGTATGGCGGTATAGGTTTTGGTGATTCAGTTCGAACAGTGAGAAAAAGAGGCATGGTAATTTATTAAGAGAAAAGGACTGAAAATACCCCCAGCCATGGTTCTGAGGTCCTCCTTTATGATCGCCATCATAAAGTAAAGAGTTGGAAAATATGACAGAGAATGGTTAGCTGTTGGCCGCTCCCAGTCGGGCAAAAAGTTACCGTTCTCCAATGTGAAAAGCGTTGGCGGTTATAACCTTTCCGTTATTCAAATCGATCAAATACCTTTGTAGATTTTTGGATGGACCTTGCGGGTTGCGCGAGTCTTGTCATCCGGTTAAGTTCCATTCGCATTAAATTTAAGCCCGCTGCTGGGTTTCTGCGTTGTTTCAGCCCCAACAATCTTTATACTCCTTTCGAATGAGGCGATGGATGATTGTTTGATGATAACGTACGAGACATACTAGTTTTCTGGAAATGGTAGGGCTATGCGATTCACTCTTCTTGATCGAATTGTCGAGGTTGAGCCAGGGAAGAGTATTACCGCAGTGAAGGCGGTATCTTTGTCTGAGGAGTACCTCGCTGATCATTTTCCCCGATTTCCTGTTCTCCCCGGTGTGTTCATGTTGGAGGCCATGACTCAGGCCGCTGCCTGGACGATCCGTCTAGGCGAGGATTTTGCGAACAGTATTATCGTTCTGCGCTCTGCTCGNAACGTAAAATATGGNGACTTTGTAGAACCTGGAAACGTACTTACTGTCCACGCAGAGGTGCTGTCTCAGGATTCTCACCGTACGAAAGTGAAAGCAAGTGGGATGGTAGGTGACCGCACAAGCTTGACCGCTCGTTTAGAGCTAGAACGCTACAACCTTGCTGATAAGCGACCGTATGGTGATGCGATGGATGTTCGTGTGCGTTCGGAAATGCGTAGATTATGGACCGTGCTGAATCCAGTGAAACGTGGTCCTTCTGGGGCTGGGCNGATGGTCTATGGAGTCTCTCCTGAAATCTCCTCTCCCTCAGGTGCCGTCTGAGGTAAAAGCCAGTTTTTAAAAGAATCTGGGAAAGCCAAAAATCGTTCGTTTTTGCGTAATTTACCTGTTCAAAGTGCTGAATCTGCTGATTGTGCCGCTTTTATCAGCGAAGAAATCAATTACTCGGCTTTCCATCTAAGATGGTCGAGATTACAACCTACGATGGCGAACGAGTTTTCCAATCTTACGTAAAGGTGTGATGTCGATGCCGTCTCGAGATGAAATTTTTGAAAAAGTACAGGCTGCCCTCGTTGATGCATTGGGGGTAGACGATGATGAAGTGACTCCTGAAGCAACAATGGTCGGTGATCTTGGTGCAGAATCGATCGATTTTCTTGATATTGTCTTCCGCTTAGAAAAGTCTTTTAGCATCAAGGTTCCGAGGAGTGAATTGTTTCCAGAAGATGTTTTGTCCAGCACAGACTTTGTCGTAGATGGCAAACTGAATGATGCTGGCATTGCAGCGCTGAAGGAGCGAATGCCCTTTGTTGATCTGACGAAGTTTGANGCGAACCCGAGCGTTCAGAATTTCCCAAATATTCTCACCGTCGAGGACATGGTACGCTACGTTCAGAGTAAACTTGACGGTTAATACGTCTCGTGAAATTCATAGCNTTTTGGGCCGAAAATCAGTTCGCTTTATGCTAAACGGAGTAAATCTGCGCGATGCGTTGGTTCTGGATTGATCGTTTCAATGAATTTGTTCGTGGTAAACAGGCAACAGCCGTGAAGAATGTTTCACTTGCAGAAGAGCATCTTCATGATCANTTTCCTGGTGCTGCCCTCATGCCAAATTCTTTGNTCGTTGAAGGGATGGCACAAACTGCTGGCCTACTTATTGCAGATGCTTTGGAATTCAACCGTAGAGTTGTTCTTGCAAAGGTTGCCAAAGCAGAATTCAAGTATGATGCCGTCCCTGGCGACTCGATTCTTTTCCGTGCCGTAATTGATGAGCTCAAGCCAACGGGTTCTCTCGCAAGTGTGGAAAGTGTTGTTGTTGATGAAAAAGGTGAGGAGCGGCCTCAGGGTAAAGCAGAATTATTTTTTGCACATCTCGAGCCTGGTGAAGGGGTTCCAAAGCTTTTTGAGCCAGAGGAATTGCTCAAATGGCTCGACCACATGCATATCTACGATATTGGGCGAGATGAGGCCGGAAACCCACTCTCAAGGCCTGACTGGTAGGCTTACGAGCCGGATGTCGCTATTTTAATAGCCATCAGGTTCTGGCATCAGGTCGGGACGTCTTTCCAGAATTGTAGCGCACAGAGGAGCCGTAATGGTAGCTGGTCGACGACGAGTTGTAATCACTGGAATGGGATGTGTTACGCCTTTGGGGGTCACGGTCGAAGAGCTTTGGGGAAACCTGAAGGAGGGTCGTTCTGGTGTCGCTACCACNACAGTGTTTGATGCAACACGGTTTCCAACCAAAATCGCTGCTGAGGTAAAGAACTGGTCTGTATGNGATGAGGGGCAGACAGAGAACCGATGGCAGCACTGCGGTAGGCACACAAAATTTGCTGTAGGTGCAGCATCGCAGGCAATGAAGCACGCTGGCCTTCCTCAAGGGCTTTCATCAGCACCGGAAAGACTTGGCATCTATCTTGGGAGCGGCGAGGGTCAGCAGGACTTTGATTCATTTACAAAGATGATGATGGTTTCTATTGAGGGCGATACGCTAGACGTGGCCAAATTCACAAAACTAGGACTCGAGACTCTTCATCCGCTCACGGAAGTAGAGCAAGAGCCCAACATGCCAGCAGGGCATTTGGCGGCGCTATTCAATGCACAAGGTCCGAACTTAAATTGCCTTACGGCGTGCGCTGCTTCGAGTCAGGCGATTGGTGAGGCAACCGAACTGGTCCGTCGCGGAGATGCTGATGTAATGCTCTCGGGCGGGACGCATAGTATGATTCATCCGTTTGGCGTTACTGGATTTAACCTTTTGACAGCACTTTCAACTCGTAACGATGAACCAACGAAGGCATCACGACCATTTGATAATGAACGTGATGGATTTGTTCTTGGAGAAGGTGCAGCAATGGTTGTTCTGGAAGAACTTGAGCATGCGCGAGCACGCGGCGCAGAGATCCATGGTGAGGTTGTTGGTTATGGTTCAACGGCAGATGCCTATCGGATTACTGATACGCATCCTGAAGGACGAGGGGCATCAAGTTGTATCCGAATGGCCTTAGACGATGCTGGACTTGGTCTGGGTGACATCGACTACGTTAATGCTCACGGTACGAGTACCAGCGTAAATGATCGGGTGGAGTCATTAGCGATTAAAAACGTATTTGGAGAGCGAGCGTATAAAATTCCGGTTTCNAGTACGAAAAGTATGATGGGGCACTTGATTGCCGCTGCTGGAGCGACAGAGGTGATTGTTTCACTTCTGGCCATTCGGGACGGTGTGCTTCCGCCAACTACGAACTATGACAGCCCTGATCCAGATTGTGATTTAGATTATGTCCCGAATGTTGCCCGAGAGGCACCTTGCCGACGGGTGCTTTCAAACAGTTTTGGGTTCGGCGGCCAGAATATCTCTTTGATATTGAGCGGTTTTGCTGACGCCTAATTGCTGCGAGCATAGCTTCATGGCAATGCAGCAAAGCGGGTGCGCAAGTGTTTTAGGGTGAAAACCAGTCGAAAAACCCGATTTTGGCCAAAAGTCTAGAAGGCCGCAGGGTTTTCTTAATCGGCTGAACCGTTTCGACCGATACTTAAGTTACATCGAATGGTTTTGCTGCTCGGTGCGGCCCGTGGTGTGTTGCCTCGTATAGAGCCAGATTATTGAAAACGCTTGGGATAATGAAGCCATGAGACACCTTTCCGCATGTCTGCTTGTTGTCGCTGTTCTCGGTATGACCAGTGGCTGTTCGCTGATCGACCGCCTGTTTTTGATCAACGCCGACGGTCCGTATTCGAACCATTACGCAGGNTGTCCAGCCGGCTGTGAAGACGGTTGTGAGCATTGTAATGAAGCGCCATGTGTGGATTGCCAGAGTGGTATTTGTCCTACGGGCGGCTGTAAAGACGGTCTTTGTCGTCTTGGGAAAAACTGCCATGACTGTGCGGATGGCCGTTGTCACCAAAGACATGTTGGACGATATGGCGGTCTTGCAAAACACCATCTAACCCCAGAAGAACAATGTGAATTAGATGGCTCAGACTACGGGGCAACGTGCCCGCCTGGGCCCCCGAGTGGTGCAGTTGCCTATCCGTACTACACAACCCGAGGTCCTCGCGACTTTCTTGCAAAGTGTCCGCCTTCCATCGGACCGTAGGTCAGGACGAGTGGCCTGACTCATGTGCTACTTTTCGGGAAAAATCTCTCGACGGTGGCTTTGCTCGGCGGCTTTGTGACCATTGAAGTACATACCATTGCGACAGTTGAACAGACGATCATTGCGGCGACAGGCATGAGTTGCCAATAACCATCTCTATCGAGCGTTATCGGTACAGGGATATTCACTGTGAAGTTTGGATTCGCTGCAAATTCTGAAGCACGAAACCACCACAGCCAACTCCCTGCAGCAGCTAGAACACATGCATACGCTCCTGCTTTCGTCAGACGAGGCCAGTAAAGTGCGGCGAAAACAAGAGGGAAAAGGCTTGAGAATCCACTAAAGCACCAGACCCCGAGCGTGAACACTCGGCGCGGTTCAAAGAGGCTCAGTCCATACGTCAGTGCAACAATGCCAACAATAAAAAGCCGCGCAACAAGAAGTTGTTGGCGGTCAGAGAGACTCCTTTGGCCACAGAGTGGACGGACAACATCCTCTGTAAACATCGTTCCAAGACAAAGAAATTGACTGTCGAGAGAAGACATAATTGCTGCCAGAATCCCTGCTGTCAGTAGCCCGCCAAGTATGGGTCCTGCTAACTGTTTCACGAGGAAAGGTAGGACAGCATTCGGGTTGGCAGCGACAGGCGGAGGTATCGTTATAAGATCACTCGTTGCCCATGCGCCAATCAACACGCACGGAACCCAAACAATGGCAATAAATAATGGATGAGCAACGATTGGAAGTTTAAAACTTTCTGCGCTTCGTGCAGTGAGCCAATGTTGAAAAAGATGGGGGAACATGCCGACGCTTAGCGGAACGAACATGTAGGTAAGGAATTTTTCCGGCGGTATGTGCATCCGTGTTAATTTTTCAACAGGAATGGAACTGCTTGCCATCTGTAAACTAGCCCAGAAACTCTCTTGTCCGCCAAGCTGCCATGCAATGACCACAAACGTAACAAGACCTAAAACCATGAAAACTAACGTCTGGAACGTATTGGCCCACGTTGTTCCTCTCATGCCACCAAGAAAGACGTAAATCAAAACAATGCCGCATATGGCAAGCGAAGCCAGAGGCTTCGGGACGCCACCTTGTGAACCGTAGATAAAGTTTGCTGGCTCTTCACTTTGTGGCTTTTTTCCTTGTTCGAGAAATTGAGGAAAGGTGCCCTCTTCAAACGTGCCACCAACGACTTGGCCATCTCGTATCGATCCCGCAGTCACCTTATTGATGACAGTGCCGGACGCCATAACGCCAATGAGAAGGTAAGGAATTACCAGCCCAACGAGCACAGGGAAGAGGATGACGCCAATCCAACGGCTCTCGAGTCGATCACGAAAGAATTGCACTTGAGTGCGGTATTCGTATTTCTTCCCTAGTTCCCAAACTTTTACACCAAGAAGAAAGAAGCAAAGCGAATGAATGATACCGCTTGAGCTGGCTAGCATCCCGTAGACACCAACCCCTTCCTTGAAAGATTCACCGGTTGAGCCAACCAGAGCAAAGGCAGTCATGGTTGTCCCGAAGATAGACATCAAGAGAAGGAATGGGCCAATAGAATGGCTAGCCAGCATATAGTCTTGACTTGTGCCGCGAAAAAGACGGCTTGCTCCGATACCAAGTAGGAGAAGAAGGAAGAGATATCCGCAGATGATGAGAAGTTGTGGCACTATGCAGCGTCCTTTCCTTCAGTTGAAGGTGACTGGTCAGTTGGCCAGCAAAAACAAGTTGCGAGATACCAGGTAAACCCGGCTGCTAGAGATATGCAGGCGTGGTACGCAAGGGCAACTGGCAAAAACCCAAAGACCAATGTGGTGTCGTCCCATAACCAAATATCTTGGTGCGCAATGATCAAAAAAAGAACCAATGCCCAAACGCCGTGTGCTGGTTTCATGAATACTTTTCCAGAGGTACATTTCCCACCGAACCACACCTGTTGTATACCGAATGGGTGACTCTGAACAACAAATGTTGTGTTTTGTTTTTGATTACTCTGTGAGAATTGTTCTTGGAGGCCGAGGCGTATTGTCAGGAAGAGTGGGTACTGTGGCAATAACGTACAGCCCAATGCCGACTGCACCGAGAGCCACATATTTGAGCCACCAAGGAAGACTGTTGAGTAATAGACTGCAAATAACCACGGTTATCACCAAAGCAATTGTTCGATATTTTACAGATTTTCGAATGCCTCGATACTCTTGCCAGTCATCAAGAGTCGGTCCAAACCACCGTGAACGATGCAGCCAGGCATGAATTCTTGGGGATCCTCTATAAAAACACCAGCTGGCCAGCAAAAGAAATGGCGTTGTTGGGAGGAGGGGAAGAATAGCACCAAGGACGGCAAAGCCGACACAAATCCACCCTCCAGCTACGTAAAAAAAGCTACTCAGTGGGTCAGTCGTTGGCTNNAANTCCATGCCTATTTCTCTCGATTGGNNTTTGGGCATATCTNNTGGGGGGATTTTAGCATGTCGAAAGATTCCGTATGATCATAGGTCACTGATTGTTCGCTTTCACCATTCTGACGGAGAGTTCTCTTATGCCTCTGGTTCCTTTGCGTATTTTGCTTGATCATGCTGCTGAAAATGATTACGGGTTGGCTGCTTTTAACGTCAATAATATGGAGCAGATCCAAGCTATTCTGGAGGCGGCAAAAGAGACAGATTCTCCNGTTATTGTACAGGCCTCACGGGGTGCACGGGCATACAGTCAGGATAATTATTTGCGACATCTGATGCTTGCAGCAGCAGAGCTTTATCCTGGAATACCAATTGCCATGCATCAAGATCACGGTAATTCACCGGCAACGTGTGAAAGCGCGATCGATAACGGCTTCACCAGTGTGATGATGGANGGCTCACTCAAAGAAGATGGAAAGACTCCTGCTGATTTTGATTACAACGTNNAGGTCACCACNGAAGTTGTAAAGCAGGCTCATTCGCGAGGCGTTTCAGTTGAGGGAGAACTCGGCTGTCTTGGTTCGCTCGAGAGTGGGCAGGGTGAGGCTGAGGACGGTCATGGAGCCGAAGGTGTACTCTCGCAGGATCAATTACTCACAGATCCTGATGAAGCTGCTCGGTTTGTTGAGGCAACAGGCGTGGATGCACTCGCAGTTGCGATAGGTACAAGCCACGGAGCATACAAATTTAGTCGTAAGCCAGACGGTGACGTTCTTGCAATGAAGCGAATTGAAGAAATTCACGCCAAACTGCCAAACTGCCATCTCGTTATGCACGGTTCATCAAGTGTGCCTCAAGAGTTGCAAGACATCATTAATAAGTATGGTGGAAAGATGCCTCAAACCTATGGTGTTCCGGTTGAGGAAATTCAGCGAGGTATCAAGCATGGTGTACGTAAAATTAACGTTGACACAGATTGCCGAATGGCAATTACGGGTGCAATTCGGAAGGTTCTTGCCGAATCACCGGAGAAGTTCGACCCGCGCGATTATTTGAAGCCAGCAAGGGCAGCTATGCAAAAGGTGTGTGCTGAGCGAATGGTACAGTTCGGCCAAGCCGGTAATGCTGGAAAAGTGCCCGTAATAACCCTTGATGAAATGGCCAAACGGTACGGTTAATAGCCGTTCTTTTAAGGTATTGTGCTTCCGAAAAACGCNTGTTTCCCCCGAAATATGCGTTGTGGTGACGCGTNCAGTCGTCGTATAGTCCNANNTAGTTTGCCTCATTACNNGGCGAACAGAATGAGGACTGGAGAACGACTGTGGTTGAATCGAAGAATCAAGCATTGCTCCAGCAAGCCGCCGCGGTACTCCGCTCAGAGGCCACTGCGATTCTTGCTGCAGCAGAAACGCTGAATGAGTCGTTCTGTAAGGCGATAGAACTTCTACAGAACTGCACGGGCAGTGTTGTCGTCACAGGTATGGGCAAGGCCGGTCTCATTGGGCGAAAAATCTCAGCCACACTCGCATCGACTGGAACCCCTAGCCATTTTCTCCATCCAGCAGAAGCAATGCATGGAGATCTTGGTGTTCTCCGGAATGACGATCTGATGCTTGCTATCTCACAGTCAGGAGAAACGACAGAGTTGACACAGATTCTCCCTCACATCAAATCGAGGGAAATACCTCTTATAGCTCTTACAAGCCGGCGAGATAGCACGCTTGGACAATTCGCGAGTGTTGTTGTCGAGACAGGTAGCCTTGTGGAGGCGGACTCGTTAGGCGTTGCACCGAGCACGAGCACTACCGTCATGCTTGCAATTGGTGACAGTATGTCTCTCGTACTCAGTGGAAATCGAGGTTTTAGTCACGATGATTTTGCTGCCCGACATCCTGGAGGAAGCCTGGGTATGCGACTTCTTAAAGTCGAAGAGAAAATGCGACCTGTTGAGCATTGCCGTCTAGCGAGACCAGAGGATACTGTCCGCCTAGTTTTTGCCCGCCCTCTCCCATCACGTCGGACAGGTGCTGTCATGATTGTCAGTGCTGAAAATCGTTTGGTTGGGATTTTTACAGATAGCGATCTCGCCAAACTCTTCGGGAATCGTCAAGACGATGCACTCGACCGTCCAATCGGAGAAGTTATGACCAGAGAACCGATCTCTGTGCTAGAAGGAACTAGGTTGGAAGATGCTGTTTCTTTGCTCGACTCATGTCGGGTCAGTGAGTTACCAGTTATTGACAAAAGTGGATGTCCNTCTGGCCTNATTGATATCGTTGATTTAGTTGGTGGTGATCTTGCCGCAAGTTCTAGAGATTCAAGCAGTACGGAAACCGACCAGTGTCGTCATAGTTCAGCAGCCTGAAAAACCTTTGATCTTTTTGCAGAGAAGGCAAGTTTTCAATAGTAATTGGTCTGCTCATTAAAGTTATTTCGAGATAACAGATGGAAGAACATCCAGAAGATCTTTCCTTGGGTTTGGAACTGTCTAATGGAAAAGATGTCCAGCTTCTTCTGCTGGATTGTGATGGCGTTTTGACAGACGGTGGGGTGACATGGTCAGAGGACGGCATTGAACAGAAGACATTTAATATTCGAGATGGGTTGGGAATCAAACTTTGGCAGCGAGCCGGTTTTCAAGTCGGCATTGTCACCGGCCGCTCAAGCCAGGTAGTCAAATGGCGAGCAACTGAGTTGAGCATTGATTTTGTTAGGCAAGGTGTTGGAGATAAACTCGCGGTGGTCTCTGAACTGATAAGATCCTGTAATTTGGATTGGGACTCAGTAGCTTACATTGGAGACGATTTACCTGACCTTCCAGTGATTCGTCGGGTTGGCTTTGGTGTGGCAGTTGCAGATGCCTGTTCAGAAGTTCAGGAGGCATCAGATTTCACGACACGGTTGGCGGGAGGAAAAGGGGCTGTACGGGAAACAGTTGAAGTGCTGTTGCGAGCACGAGGTTGCTGGAAGCATCTTATAGAGCATTATGAAGGAAATGGGATTGCTTGATGGAACACCGATTAGGGCGTACCGTGCGGGTGTTCCTTGTAGTCCTGGCGACGGCTGGTCTATACCGGTTAGCAGTCGTCCCTTGGGTGGAACCTCGTTATCGTGATCTGGTGGATGTTGAGGAGTTGACTCCTGAACAAGCTGCAGCTATCCGCAGTCGGGCTGATCGCAGGCTTGAGACTGTGAGGGAGCTATTTCCTCCTGGTTCATGGGAGCACGAAGAACCAATTGTAATGGAAAGCCGTGGCATNCGGCTTCTATTTAAACAGTATCACTCCTTACCGGACGGTCGAGTAAATCTCGTTCCCTGCACGGTTGTTGTTTTGCCTGATGGTCAACGACGAGCACATTCGGAGAATGGCCGTACTATTTTGTTACGTGCGCCTCAGGGCGCAGTCCTTGAATTCGATGAACCACTTGATTTACGTGCTGGAAGGCTGGCTCGTCTCGTAGGTGGTAGTTTGCGAGGCCAAGTAACAATACGAGGGACTCAAAGTTCCGTTGGTGCAAACGATGATATTGAGCTTGTTACACGTGATCTAGAGCTCGATGAATATGAAATTCATACAAATGAAAAAGTAGATTTTCGTTTTGGTCGGTCTGTTGGCAAAGGTCGGGGATTGGTGGCGACGTTACTACCAAGTCAAGCAGGGAGTGGCCATGGTCCAAATATTGGTGGTGTCGATACGATACGACTTGAGCGAGAAGTAGAGTTGCGATTGGAAGGTCTAGCTGCAGGAGTTTTGCCAGGATCAGGTGATATCACAACTCAGTCAGGAGCCGATGAACAGCCTGTTATGGTGAAATGTGATGGTGGCCTCACTGCAAATCTTTCGGCAAATGTAATTACCCTTGAAGATGCAGTTGATGTTCACCGGGGGAATCCAGGTCAGGAAGGAGATAACTTGTCCTGCGACGTGCTTGCTCTCATTTTAGGTGAGGCCAATCAAAAGGTAGACGAATCATCAGGTGGTTTGGAGGTTGAAGAAATACAAGCCAGTGGCTCACCGGTTCGAGTTCGAAGTATATCTGCAGGCATTGAAGTGCGAGCTGATCGCCTTGGTTATGAACTGCAGTCAGGCCGGATTCTATTGGACGGAGAGGATCCGGTTTCTATACACGCTACAGGAGTTGAGCTTGAGGCAAAATCTGTTGATTACACACCGGGCCAGGAGAATACAATCGGTTCCCTAATGGCGATTGGCCCCGGATGGGTTCGGGCCATGGACGAGAACCAGCCTGCTGTTGAATCTCGCTGGCAGAAATGGTTGCGAATTCGTCCGGATGAGACAGGGCATGTTGCATCAATATCGGGTCAAGCCGAGGTGTCTGTTGATTTGCAGGGTAAGCTTACCGGCGCAGAAATGCATTTTTGGTTCGAGCAGACTCCTGCTCAGCCAGCTGAACGTCCAACAACCAACAGTTTGCCTAAAATCGGCTCATTGAATCCGCTTCGAATGCTCGTTCGTGGCGTTGTTGAAGTCGAAGTTCCAGAGGTAGCAGCTCGTACAGATCGCATGGAAGTTTGGTTTCGAAGAAATATTGAGTTGCAGGGAAGTGCGGAAAGAGAACAGAGTCCTGATAGTAGTGCCGCCGGTGAAGTACCTGCGCGTGCCGACGTAGGAAAAACACAAAACGTGGTAGGAACAGGTGCCCTTCAACCAATTCCTGCAATCAGGCCGCCCGTTTCAGCTGATCGCAAATTACTCGCGACAGGAAATCTCATTCGCGGACTTGTTGTTCTTTCACCAAATCAGAATGAATTGCAGGAGATGTCACTCGAAGGTGAGGTTCAGCTTCTCGAGCAAGCTGGCAATGGGAACAAAGGAGATCCTCGTCTCAAGATATACGGGGATCAGTTGCAGTTAACACGTCCCACACGTTTTGATGCGAAAGCAGTTGTCTCTGGACGCCCTGCTATTGTGCGAAATGATCAGTTCGATCTGGAAGGCCCACTGATTGAGTTTGATCGAGGTCAGAACCGAGTAGCTGTTGATGGCGGCGGACAATTGACAGTTCCCGTTGCTACCGCGGGGGTTGGCTTGGGCTCATTCAATCTTCTAGGGCGTGGTCGTTCACAAGCTCAAATGANTGAAAAATCNGGNCCAGCAGAGCCTCTGGTAATCGTCTGGCAGGGCAGAATGAATTTTGATGGACAGGTCGCCCGTTTTGTTGATCGCGTGCAGACTTCCAGTGAAGGCGTATCGTTGCAAGCAGGATTACTTGATTGTATTTTTACGCAGCCCGTCGACTTTAATAAGTTGCAAGGTTCGATTCCATCTCAGCAGACAGATATAGCCCAAATTAGGTGTGGGGATGGTGTTCAGATAAGTAGTACTTCTGAAGTTGATGGAAATCTGGAGTCTCGTGAAAAGTTGTTNGCGAGAGATCTCTTTTTCGACAGGTTGACGGGAGATGTTCGAGGAACCGGTCCAGGTCGGTTAACCAGTACTCGCCGAGGTGAAGGGGTACTTCCCATGGGAGCACCTAGTCTTCCAGGGCAAGAGTTTCAACGGCAACCAGCTGTTTCGAATCCATCCAAGAGTGCGGGTGTGACGTTTCTCGGCGTGGATTTTCAGAGGGGCTTCACCGGCAATATGAATCAAATGCAAATGGAATTTCAACAACGCGTGGAAACCATATGGGGACCTGTTGAGACATGGGAGTCCATCCTCGATCTTCATGATCCAAAGGGATTGGACGAGAGTTCTATCGNAGTAACAAGTGATACTTTGGGAATTGGTCAGGCACCTTCTGTTCCTGGGGCTCGGGGGCGTTCAGTCGAGCTCTCGGCAGGTGGAAATGTACTTGTTGAGGGCGACTCGTTCACGGCACGTAGTGCACGACTTTCATTTAGTGAAGCGAAAGACCTTCTTGTGTTTGAAGGAGATGGAAGGAGTGATGCACAGCTCTTTCGTCAAGATCGAGTGGGAGGTCCAACGTCAAGTGCATCAGCTGGAAAGATCCTTTATTGGCGAAAACATAACCGTGTTGAAGTAAAAGATGCTCGATACCTTGACCTTGATCAAATTGGTGGGACAAACATGCCCCAAATCCCTCGGTAGCCTGCCTTCTATTCGTGCTCATANGAAGGTGTAATTAGCGTTCTTCGCCAATTAAGTGGCACCCACCATCAGGGATTTCTGAATTAGCAAACAATTAATATGCGTCATTCAATTTACACGCCTCGCTTCAGAATCCAGGGATTTCATGATGAATTCGATGGCGTCGTCAACAAAAGTGGACAAAATATCTTCGTTGTTGTTCTCATCAATAATCGCAGTGTGTGGAATNCCAAGAGCTATTAGTTTACTGCTTAAGCGAACAGCACCATCGTGCCACCTTTCATCGTTTCTGCTACTGACAAACCACTGGTGACGTGGCCAGTTGAGCGGATGAATATGGAGGACAGCCGTTTCTTGTCTAGCCTGTTCGGGCTCATCAAAAATTTCCCAAAGCGTGTCGTATAGTTCACCGTCAATCCAGTTGTGTCCATGTCGCATGCCAAGATGAAAGTCAATCGCTGGTGCAATGGCCGCAGCAATTGGAAACTTTCCTGGATGTCGATACGCCAGTCGAAGGGCGGCCTGACCTCCCATGTCGTAGCCTAATAGTCCGACTCCTCCTCGGCACTCACCAATGATTCGATGGCACTCTTTTAAGATGGGGCCCAAAATATAATTTTCAGCACTCATTGCGGCATCAAATCGGGTCAATGTTTGCTGAAGGCCCCACGATCGCCCGATGCGGGGTGCAAGGACTGGGATGCCTGCGAACTCGAGTGCTTTTTGAAGTGCTGGATAGTCTTTTGGCGAATGTTCTTGTAGGTCGTGGAGATAAAGAATCATTCGCCCGGGTTCCACAATAGTAGTAGGGGTGAATAGTTCACACGAGTGCCCCGCAACTGAGTAACATGTCCAATTTGTAGAGGCGTGCGTTGACATGTAGGATTTCGAGTTATTGATGGCTTCAGTATCGTTGTGATAGGACGCGGCAACGTGCAAATACGAAATAGCGTGGTTTATCGTGCCGCATAAGAGGAGATCATAATGAAAGTGTTACTTTCTCGTGAGGAGCTGGCAGAAGGCGTCGATAGGCTTGCTACTCTCGTGCAAAACGATCATGGTACGCAGCCTCTTGTTCTTGTGGGTGTTCTTACAGGTAGTATTGTTCTTTTTGCTGATCTCTTGCGTAGGCTTGATGGATCGATAGAAGTGGGAATGGTCGCGGCAAGTAGTTATCGAGGAGTAGAAACGACACCTGGGGAGCTGGATCTTCACCTCGACTTATTGCCTGATGTGTCTCAAAAGGATGTTTTACTTGTTGATGACATCTTTGATACGGGACGCACAATGACTGCATTAGTCGACGCAATCTATTCTCGGGGTGCAGCCTCGGTCAAGTCACTTGTTCTCTTGCGCAAGAAGAGTAGGGCTGAGGTGGTTATGAACCCAGACTATGTGGGATTCGACATTCCCGATGTTTTTGTAGTTGGTTATGGTCTGGACCATAACGGTGCGTGGCGAAATTTACCGCAGATTTGCGTGATAGATTGACTATCAAGTTGTTGATGTATAAGTCGCTGTGGTGTTGGGGTATATTTAAGTCCCTTTGCGTAGCACAACCGGTTGAAGATGCTAAGTCACTCAAAAACAACGTACATGCTGGTAGCCGGTGATTGTGTTCCAGTAGGAAATGGACGGCAGATTGAGCTTGCTGTCGCAGGTTTAATAGCCGTTGGCCATCGAGTATGTGTTGCTCTTGTCTCTTCAGGTAGTGGCCTTTCAACTCGGCTCCAGGCATTAGGAGCTTCAGTGCGTATCCTGAATTCAAAGTCATCGATAAGCCTTTCAGTGACTGCGAAGGTTGCAGACATTATCCGGAACGAGCGGCCGCAGACCGTCATTGGATGGGGTGTTGAGACAGCAGGAATAATTTGT
>NZNR01000042.1 GCA_002694955.1 Planctomycetaceae bacterium | reverse complement strand
CTGCCCATTGTCTCAGGCTCGTACGCGAGGTCCCACCGATCCATTTTCAGCGTGTGGCATCCTGAGCAGTTGAACCGTTCCGCTACCACAAGACCGTCGAGCCTTGCCTTCTCACGAGGCGTTGGACTGTACACGAATTCACTTGCGGGGGGATCGGCAACGAGACCGAGGACAAACGTCATCACTTCTTCCCGTTGTTTTTCATTAAACGGGAATTGTGGCATTCGATACCGCTCGTTGTAAGACTTGTTTTCAACTTTCTTGTAGTCATAACTTCGAGGACGGCGCAATTTCTGCCATAGGAATACTTCGCGCTCATGCGCGAGCAACTTCTCCAAGAAATACCCTGTGTCCGGATCGAGGCTTTCGGGTGAAACATGCGCTCCATCCTCACCAACGCCATACGCCAAGTCAGTCGCAAAAACATCATCCTCTTCGACACCACTATCGCCAACGTCATGAACTTCATCACCGTGGGTGTCATGAGGCGGCACATCTTCGGCACCTGCACTTCCAGGATGCAAAGACATCATGCCCTTGTGCGGATCGTCGTGATGGCCTCCGTGAGAAAGATCATGCATCACAAATTGGACAACTTGCTCAAAAGCGATTCTCGACGGATCTTTTCTACCCCAGTCAGCAAGTGCTGCACCAGCAGGCTTTGCGTCTTCGAAACCTGGAATGTCATGGCACGAGTAACAGGCTAGTTTTCCGATTGTTTTCTTGCCGACATAATTGAGAAGAACCTTATCACGCTCCGCAGCAGCCAAGCCAACGAATGCAGCCTCATCACCGCGAACAACTGTACCTTCGGGGAGTCCGTCACGAAGAACAGCCGTCGCCTTATCTACGGTATATCGCCCTTCGAGGTAGAGCATTGCAAGTTCTTCAAGCGCCACTCTCTCATCATCTGACATTGTTGCTGCCGGTATGTCTTCCGGTTTCCACCCTTGCGTTGACTGCAAGAGATACGCGACAGCATCCGCTGCTGGATCACTCACTGAACCATCCTCATGTGTCACAGGCTCGAGCAACACATTCGGCATGATTGTCCGGGGGTGATATGCTGCAGGATTACGAAGCCAGCTATACAGCCAACGAACACCATTTGGTTGACTCGCAACCTTCGCCCCTATGCGAGACAAATCCGGGCCATGATTACTCTCAGCGGCAGGGAAATCAGCATGCTGATGACACGCCAGACAACCCCGAACTTCAACAACTTTTTTACCCCGCTCCACATCAGCAGAGGCCGTGATGCCTTCATAAGGCTCGATATATTGGAACGGCTGACTACTCGATGTTAAGTAAGCGATCATGGAGCGTATTTCAAGAGGCTCGTAACGCTCGGATTCTTCTAAACCGGCTCCCTCGAGGTGCTCCCACAACCCAAAAAATCGTGGCATTTTCGTTGATGGCCTGAAGTCCTGTGGATTTCGCAACCAAGCGTACAACCAATCAAAGCCGACTTTTGAAGCCACGTGCCGAAGACTGGGACCAACCTTTGGGAACTTCCCAGGCGTCTCTGGCGTCTTTAGCAGCGAAGCAAGCACGTGCGTTCGGTCAGATAATTTCGCATCATCACCAAGCACAGCGTCTGCATCAATCGCTTCGCGTAGACTTCGACGAGCGTCATTGCCATCAGGGCTTGAGATAACATCATTAACCCAACCATTGAAGGTGGCGTCCATTTCTTTAACACCCGGATCAACAGAAACGGCTTGCGCGACCTCGTGATAGTTCGGCTCAAGCCTCAAATCTGGACCAACTCTCTGATCTGGACCGGACCATCCTTTGATTTCGTGACACCCATAGCAACCGTACTGCCGAATGAGGTGGTAGCCAGCAACGACCTTGGGTGCTGGTGGTTCCGGAAACCGCTCGCTGGGTTCAAGATCTACAACTTCATGATGGCATTTCAGGCAACTCGATTCCTCAAACCGCTCCGGCAGCATCGGAAAAATCCAGTGATGATTATTGAACCAACCATACTCATCGTGCCAGACGTGAGACTGTTTGGGGGTATTCGGTGAATGAGAAGCCCACTTAAAGCTTGTTGCACTGCCCTGCCCCTGATGACAAATTGTGCAACCAAAGGTCTGCATCGAATGGGGACTGGAATCACTCACAAACAAGTCCAGCCGCGGATGCGTTGAGTACGGCTGTGGTACGCCTCGCTCAACCGTTAGCCGTAGAGGAGAACCCCATGAAACATTTTCCAGCAAGGCAGAGACTGCCAATTCACGCATGGACGTTCGCCCACCTCCAACTTCAGTTATCACGTCGCCACTCTGAAGGCCCGCAATAGCCGCCGGAGACTCAGGTAAAACAACGCTTACTGTTGGAGCGTCCTCTTTAAATAAACCTCGCTGTGCAAGGGAAAAGCCAAAGACGGCTTCCATTTGAGTTGCCTCATCTTCACCATCAGTGAATGCGGGACGTTCTTTTGGCGTCGGAAGGACTATCTCAACCATATTGGCTTCCGGATACGCCGGTTCTGAAGGCGCGCCCGGTGCAGATCTCGCCATACCCTGGTGGCACGTCGTACATCTATCAAACCTAGCAACGTCACGAAAATTATTGTTAAGCGTGAGTTTCGGAAGCCAAATTTGATCAACACGTAGCGGACCATTAAACGCGTCAAGGACGGGCAACTCCAAGACCGTTTTTCCTACATTTGGCGCCCGATCGCTCAATGTTTTTTGCAGCAAGGCTAGAGACTGGCGGTGACTGGAAAGCTCTTTCGCCGCAGCATCTTCTGCTGCAGTAATAGCTTTCAATGCTTTTGCGAGATCTTTCCGGTGAGTATTGGCAGTTTGGAAGGCAAGCGTTGCATCTGCCACATTCTGTTTCTGGTTATCAGTGAGAGACAGCAGTTCGGCCTGCTTCGCAGCGTCAGCTTCATCGGAAACGGCTAACTCATAGTCAGCTCGCCGCTTGTCAAGCTTTGCCTTCTGCAACTTCAAACTACCGGCAAGGTTGTCCTCTCGGAACTTGGAACGATCCACAATGTCTTGCAATCGTTGCAACAAATCACCGCGAAGTTGAAACCTGCCATCTGGATCGGTTTCTTTTTGCAACCGCTCCACATCTGCTTTCGCGAACAAGACGGCTTCTTTATCTTCCTTAACTGTTTCAGCCTCTACGAAAAATTTGCCGAGTAAAACTGAATCAAAGTCTGCCCTACGAACCTCCGCGAGCGAAGCCTCCAACTCAATTGTTTTATTTCTAAAAGCCAATGAGTTTTCTGAATCAACCTGTGCTGCCGCTGACCACGTCTCAAGTTCACGAAACTTCCGCTGATACTTTTTCCATGGGCGGTTATGGTCCGCCGATAGCATGAATACTGTCGCGACTAATAGCATCACCGCCACCACACAAAATGTGACGTGGAGGACATGCATGTTTCGCCAAGTTTTTTCTGTAGCTGGCATTCAAACGCTCACGAGAAAAGGTCTATTCAATTAATTGCCTGAAGGTCGAAAAAGTCAAAAATTCAACGAGAACTCTGGGATGCTAATTATGTACTTCAAGTTCACCGTCCAACGGAGAATCATTTTGAGCGGGAGNGTAAGCATNAANAGCATCAAATTAGACATCACCATGTATCTCACGAAGCCCATTTTTGCNTAGAAACCGCGAAAAATCGTCACCGCCATGAGGGGCGGAAGAACAACGAGGTACGCACCCATGATTAACAGCCCCGGGGCTTCTCTCAGCAGAATAAATCCAATTTGCGATAGGGCTCCTGCACCTTGTGGGGCCCGGGGAAGGGGCTGATTAAGCCATTGCACCCAAAACATTTGTGGAAGGTCCACGTTATTAAGTACTTCAACTTTATACGGAGTCCAGTACTCGAATGGACCAAAGAAGTTCCAATTAGGCCCTCGCAGAAACGTGCCGAGAATGATAAGCGTGATCCATAACTCAAAAAAGCCAAACTGGTACACCAGATAACTAAACTTTCGCTCTTCGATCGAGTAATAGCCGTTACCCTTTTTATTAAAGTCAAGGTAGGGCATTGCCATCAAACCAAACACAACAAGACTTGGGAGCACAACACCAGCGTACCATGGGTCAAAATACACCAACATTTCCTGAAGACCGAGGAAATACCAGGGCGCCTTCGAGGGATTTGGCGTCTTGACGCTTGAAGCTGGTTCTTCAAGCGGAGCTGGCAGAAATAAAGCCCATACAAGAAGCAAGGCAGATACGCCGACCATACAAATCAATTCGGTGTACACAAGATCCGGCCAGACAAGAACTTTTTCATCATTCACTTTCTCGACGACTGGCAAGCCTTGCTTGATTCGTTCATCATTTACAACCGCCTGTTTCGTCGCCACCCATGTAAAGAACGCCAGCAAGTAGACGAGACCAACGATAGGCACGTTGTCCGGCTTCATAACAATAGCCGCAAAGTTTTCATCTGCCATCGATAAGCCGAGAAGAAGCAGCGTAAAATTAAAAACAGACCACGCTGCCATAGGCTGGACAAAAAATTTCCGGAAGACGAAAAGGCACACAAACAAGGCCGTCGTTCCGAGCGTATACGCCACCGGACCGGAGAGATAATTTACAAGCCCACGAGCCGCCGCAGGAAGCACAGGAACCATCGATTTCGAACCCGACAGCGCAAGACTCGCCAAAATCATCATGATTCCAGCAAACACAGACCAAACAATCGCCCATTGTGGTGAATTTTTCTTTCGCCACAAAATAAGGGCAGCAATGCCATTCATGATTGCAAGAAAAGCGTAATAACCGCCCAGAAAACCGGCGACATCGTTAAGAAAAAAACCGCTTGAATGCATTTTGAACGATTACTTTCGATCGTGACCAATCCGAATATAAAACTGTACTACGCCGTTTCACCGATAAACATCCCGCAAATTAAAGCGGACCACTAATGCCACCATCCTTACGCACTCGCCAGAAATGAATGGCCATTAAAAGGGCGGCTGCCAGCGGGATAGCGATACAGTGCAACACATAAAACCTGTTTAATGTTTCTTCGCCGACAAATCGTGCCCCGAGCAGCCCAAACCGAGCATCAGATCCATCGGTAATCATATCTATCCCACCAATCGTTAAGAGCTGTTGACCNGGCCCTTCGTATCCAAGCACCGGCGTGGCACGTGCCATGTTCGAGCCGACTGTGATAGCCCAGATTGCCAATTGGTCCCAGGGAAGCAAGTACCCTGTGAATGACAACAGAAGCGTGAGCAAGAGCAGGATGACTCCGATCACCCAATTAAACTCTCTCGGTGGCTTGTAACTACCNGTCAGGAAAACACGGTACATATGAAGCCATGTTGTAATCACCATCGCGTGCGCACCCCACCTGTGTAATTCCCGAAGAATGCCGAGGCTCGTTACATCCCGCAACGCAAGAATGTCGTTATATGCCCACTCGAGTGTTGGGCGATAGTAAAACATCAGGAGTACACCTGTGACGGTCTCAACCAGAAACAGGAAGAAAGTAACTCCCCCCATGCACCAAGTGAACGAAAGCGCGATACCTTGTTTTTTAATCGAAACCGGGTGAAGGTGAAGGAAAAAGTTCGTCAGCATGACGACAATTCGATTCCGGCGATCCAACGGCATCGGATGACGAAAGATACTTTTCCATATTTGTGAATTCCGAATTGTTTCACCAATTGCCATTGCGCTCAACTCAGTTAAAAAGTTTCAAAATGCCCATTCAGGCGAATCGTACTACTATTACGCCTATTACGCCGTCACGTATGACGCCGGATCATTCCACTGCCCAAGTTCCTCCTGGAACGACTTACTCTTATCGACTTCGAGCTGCCCATCATCAGCAATCCGGATCGCATATCGTTCAAGTGGTCGCGGGGCAGGCCCTTCNAAGTTAATTCCATCCTTGTAAAAGCCACTNCCGNGACAGGGACACTTGAATTTCTGCTCCGCCTCCAACCAGTTTGGAGTACAGCCNAGGTGAGTGCACACCGTCTTGAGGGCATAAATCTGTTGGACACCCTCAAAGTCTCCATTCACAACCCACACACCATACTGGGCAACGAATTTTGTCTCGACTACACCAGCTGGAAAGCCTTCCTTGCTCCCAACCTTGAAACTGCTTGGTGGCTCAGCGAGCACATTCGGGAAAAAAAATCTTGCTAGCCCCATACTAAAAAGCCCACCGGTCACCGACAGCGCAGTAAACCCAACTGCCATGAATGAACCAACGGTGTACGCGAGAAAGCCACGTCGATCTTCGGTAGCCGTCGCCTTTGCAGGCTTTTCTGATTTCAGACGAACAGGCCGCGGTGGAACAGGTCGCGGTGGGGCTTTGGCTGGCTTCTTCGCTGCTGGTTTTGCTGCAGGCCTTGAAAAGCCTGGTGATTCCGACTTGCTCACCGGCCCCGGTTTCTTGCCCGCTCTCGCTGCTTCCAGAATACTCGCAGTGTCTCTCTGCACATTTTTCTTTGCGCCGCTCACAGCAGGCGGTTTTGCGGTGGCCGATTTTTTGGCCACCGGTTGCTTAGCTGCTGGCTTCGTTGCTTTTGCCGACTCTTCGGAAGGTTTGCTTTTGCCTGAACGTGCCATCGCAAGAATATCTTTTACGCTTGGACGCTCGGATGACGCAGACACTTTTGACGCAACAGGTTCAGAGACTTTTCCCTCACCACTCGGTTCGGTTGGGCTTGAAGGAGCAGACGCTGTTTCTGACTCGGGCGGGGCTTCCTTAGAACTTGCCGAAGACTGGCCCTCAGCTCGTGCTGCAGCCAAAATTTCCGCCACGGACATCTTTTTCTTTTCAGCCATGAACCACCTTCACCCAGTTGCACCGCAATGTGCCCAAACCGGCGGCACACCATCGCGGACTCGTGCAATCAATAAACGTTCTTAACACAACCTTCTCAACGTCTGAGGCTTGCCAAACTGGTCTTTTTCCGTACAAAAAATCCATTTTTCCCGGAGCTCGAGCTACTTCGTGATTTTTTTCACGAACTCTATTTAACTTTATCTATCACAACGCTGGTGTCAACGTCGAATAGCGCAGGAATAGTCGCCGGAAATACTTAGTATGGCCTGTTTTC
>NZNR01000041.1 GCA_002694955.1 Planctomycetaceae bacterium | reverse complement strand
GAATGAAAAGAAGGGGTGCGGATCTAGAGAGTGGTATGACGCATGGCCTTTCAGTAGTGCACGTATTCTGGAAATATGAAAATAAAATCCCCGCTACTACTGAGAGCCACTGCGCCTGAGTAAATAATAAAACATGAAAAAAGAATGCTTTGATAAGAATTCCTTTAAAGCGTTGGAAGAGAAGGCATTGGTGGTGCTGACGCGTGCCGATGAGCAAGTTCGCTCACAAGGTTCCCGCAGATTGATTCAAGATAAGGCCTTGTTTGCGAATCATCGAAATTGGCAGCTGTTTTTCCTGCGTCGCCATGCTCACGAATTGGTATTTGAATGGGAACCTCACCAAGTAACGGAATATTAAGTTCTTTCGCAGTACGTTTTGCACCACCGGAGCCAAAAATATCATATCGTTTATTGTTATCTGGACACAAAAAGAAACTCATGTTTTCTACCATGCCAAGCAATGGGATGTTGACCTTCTGGAACATTGCGATCGCCTTGGTTGCGTCAAGAAGCGCAACATCTTGCGGGGTACAAACGACAACGGCACCCGAGAGCGGGAGGACCTGAGAAAGGGTTAGCGCAATGTCGCCAGTCCCCGGTGGCATGTCAATGATCAGATAATCGAGTGGACCCCAGTTTGTATCACGAAGCATTTGCTGTATTGCGCCGTGAAGCATAGGGCCTCGCCAAACGACTGCTTCACCAGGCGGTACAAGAAAACCCATAGACATAACCGGAATTGTTTGAATCTGCAGACCTTCAGGCAAAGCACTTGCAGGTTCACCAGGATTGAGTTGCGGCGGAATAATGCGTCCCTCCTGTATAGCTGGTCGACCTTCCAGCCCGACAAGGTGAGGTACACTTGGTCCATAGACATCTGCATCAAGAATGCCTACTTTGCTTCCAGCTCGTGCCAGGCCGATTGCCAGTGATACGGCAATCGTGCTTTTACCAACACCTCCCTTGCCTGACCCAACTGCAATAACACTTTTTGCCTCAAGGCCAACCTGTCCAATTTTAGTGGGCGGCCTTTTGTGAGGCTTCACAGTTATTTCTACGTCAGAAATGTCTGGGAATGCCGTTCTAAGCCGTTCTTCAATCCGTGCACGGGTTTGTCGCCAGAGAATTGCAGAATGTGTTGTGAGCTCAACATCAAGTGCAATCTTCTGTTCATTTACTGTCACGTCACCAATCTGTCCTAAATCGGCAAGCAGCCTTCCCGACTCAGGGTCAGTCATGTCGGCAAGTGTGCCTCGAACATTTTCTGAGGTCAGTGCATTGTTCATTCAGTACCCTTTTTGTATCTCACCGGCGAGCATGGTGTCGGCATGAATAGTTTGTGTTGTCTGTGGAACCAACGTTTCTGTCGCAATATTTCCAGAAAGTGCGTTGCCAGCATGCAGAGCTGCTGTAAAAAGCCCACGCGGACGAATAGAAATCGAAAGAAGCACGATGAGGCAGACGACCATTGCCAATCCCGAAGAAAGGCCTCCATCTGCTTGAACTCCCTTGTCAGTCGATTTGAAATACATAGCCGTAATTAAGCGGAGGTAATACGCAGCTGCGATAGCAGCATTAAGTACTAAGACAATACTTAAGCCGATAAACCATGCCTTCCTGTCACCAAAGGCTGCATCGCCACTGTCTATGCTGAGTGACGAGGTTACAAGTGATAGCTTTCCCCAAAAACCTGGTAGTGGTGGAATTCCTGCAAGGCTTAATAGAAAAGTAGCTAAGCAAAACGCAGCGACAGGGTTTGTTGTTGATAATCCGTTGAGGTCATCAACAGTTTCAATCTCCTCAAGTTTTGGTCTTTTATTACTCGAGCTGGACCATTCAGGCCAACGGTGTCCGAGATAGATGATCCCACCAAACAACCCAACTGTCGCAAGTAGATATGTGGCTAAATAGAATAGCGTTGAACCAAGACCGTCTAGTGTCAAGGCAGTTGCATTTATTGATTCTCCACCAAGTGGGCCTTGCTGGGGTGCGGCTGCTGCAGTTACTGCTGCCAGACCGACCAGTAGATATCCAGCATGGGCAATAGAAGAGCATGCAAAAAGTCTTCGTAAGTTTTTTTGGAGCAGTGCCATGCAGTTTCCAGCGGTCATGGTAACAGCGGCAACAATAGCAATAAGATGCCACGTCTGAGAAAGCAGTGTTTCGGCGACCGGGCCAACAGTTTGTCCACTTCCCAGTGGGGGAATAGCTAATGCAATCAAGCGAGCAAGCATGACAATGCCTGCTATCTTTGGCAGCGTTGAGAGTACAGCAGCATTACTTGTGCTTGTTCCTTGATAAACATCGGGAGCGTAAAAGTGCATTGGAACAGCAGCCATTCGAAAAGCTGCGCCAGCGAGTGCCGTCCCAAGCATCACTGGTAGAAGCACTGCAGCCATACTGGTTGTGATGGTGCCTACAACGATGGATCCTTCAATTGTCGGTGGGGAGATACTACCCAGTGACTGTATTTGATTCCCAATAGCAAGCAATGACGTTGATCCACCCAGCCCGTAGAGGCAGGCAACAGAGTATAAAAAAAACGCAGAGGCAATGAGTGATAGAAAAAAATACTTCAAGCTGGCTTCTTGGCCTGCAGCATCCGTTCGTTTCAGTGACAGCAAGATGTATGTCGGTATTGAAACAAGTTCGAGGCCAATGAANAGTAGCACCAAATCATTCGCCAGCCCCACGAGAGAGAGTCCAGCTAAAAGAATTAAAAACGTACCCGCTTCTTCACCTGTACCGCGCCTCCTGAGCGGACTGTTGTCTTCTTGAGTCGCCGCTTTCCAGTAATCTCCTGACTGGATAAGNGCNAGTACNANACCCGTAGTGTAAGTAAGGATACGTATATAAAATGAAAAACCATCAACTGTNATCGGACCTGATGAAACGGTNACACCGCTGTCTGGCTGACTGCCTGATACAAGAATGGCTACACCAAGACCAATAACAGCCACGAGCCACCCGGCCCGAAGGCCGCTAAAGGCAGCAGCAAGATATGCAATAAGTGCTGCTAGAAATAAAGTAATTTCTGGTGATAAAAGTAGGAAAGTTTCGAGGGACGTTGTCATCATTGCTTTACAGGAATTAGTTTTTGAAAAGTTGGATTCGTCTTGGGCTGATCTTTTTCAGAATCATTCATGGTGTTGTGTGTAATCATGTCCACGCCCGTCGGATCCGTAGACGAATGCATATTTCGGCTAAAGGCGTTGCTNGATGCAAGCGTCATTGCGCGAACGGATTGCGAAGATGGACGAAGGAACGTTGCTGGTGTTATGCCGATCCAGAGCACAAAAACAGTTAGTGGCATGAGTGCCGCCAGCTCATGCCAACGTAAGTCAAGAGACTCGTGTTTTTCATTGTCGCTGGACGAAGGAGGCAATCGAGAATTTCCGAAAAATACACGTTCAACCGCCCAGAGCATGTACCAAGCGCCAAGCACTACACCAACGACTCCCATCAGTGAAAAAACTAGATAACACTGCTGTAGTTCCGGAGANACGCCGGTCCACGCTCTTTGAAACGATCCAGCNAGAATCATGAATTCTCCAACAAAGCCATTCAGTCCGGGAAGGCCGATGCTCGAAAAGGTGAACACCATGAAAACTGTAGTGAGCCACGGTGCCTTTGTGGCGATACCGCCAAGGCTCTGAATAGAACGTGTATGAAAGCGTTCATACAGCATTCCAACTAAAGCGAAGAGGCCGGCGGAAGAGAGACCATGATTTATGAGTTGAAGATTCGCGCCTTCAACTGCTACTGGTTCCAAAGCAAACAGTCCCATGACGACGTATCCCATATGACTTACTGAAGAGTACGCAATGAGTCGTTTTAAATCCTGCTGAACGAGAGCCACCAACGCTCCGTAAACAATTCCAAAAGCACCAAGCGCAAAGAGCCACGGNGCTGCTATTGCNGTTGCTTCGGGGAGCATTGGCATTGAGAACCTNAGGAACCCGTAAATCCCNATTTTCAGTAAAACACCTGCCAGATCCACACTTCCGCCAGTTGGCGCTTCNACGTGAGCNAGCGGAAGCCACGTATGAAAAGGGAAGATTGGAACCTTAACAGCAAATCCAATAAGCAGAGCAAGAAAAACAATCCATTGAAGGTAGCCTCCCTCAGCATNCATGGGGAGTGGATGCGCACTTAGTCCAGCGGTCAATGCTTCGATATCAAACGTGACACTTCCGGTATGTGAGGCATTCCACAACACAATAGTCATAAGACCAAGAAATGCGAGCACACTACCAGCAAGAGTGTAAATGAAAAATGTGAGTGCTGCTTTTCGTCGTTCATCATGCCCCCANATACCAATAAGGAAGAAGAGTGGCACAAGAGTGAATTCAAAGAATACGTAAAATAAAATAATGTCGCGAGCTACAAAAACACCGAGCATGGCTGTCTCAAGAAGCAGGAGAAGCATGTAGAAGCCAACAGCTCGCTCGGTTACAGCTTCCCAACTTACAAAAATCGCAGTAACAGAAAGAAGTGCTGACAACCCAAAAAGCCAAACTGAAAGGCCATCGAGCCCGATTGATAAACGGATATCAAACATTCCTCCGGTAAGCCAGGGGACTGATAGCACTGCAAAGGCTTGATTGCTCATAGACTCAGTGCTCACGAGGTATCGGAGGATAAGCCATCCCGCAGCAATGAGCGTCAAAACTGCAGTAGTCGCTGCGCTTTGGCGAACTGACTGGAGACCACGGCTCGAAAGAATCCAGGTGATCCCCGCNCCTACAAGAGGCATGAGAATGACCAGTAGCAGGTGTGTTGATGGGGAGAGAATGTTCATGAAGTTGTCGAAAAAAGAGAAGAAAGATGATTCTTGGAAAGGACGAACAAGATTCAAAGTCTCCAGGCGAGAAGCACAATAATAGCCAAGACACCAATGACGCCGGCTAAGGCATATCGTTGAAGAAGCCCCGACTGTAGCCGGCGAACAACGCCACCGAGAACCACTGGAAGATGAGCGAAAAATCGTACAGAGCGGTCGATAATTGATTTGTCGAAAATAGCAGCTAAAAAAGCAATGGCTTCAGTAGGTCTCACAATAACTGCAGCGTATAGTTGATCAATAAACATTCGATGTTCTAAGAAGGGTCGCACGGGACCAAGCCAACGTTCAAGTTGAGGTCCGTCGCTGCGACGCCCGAGATGGCCAACAGCTGCTATGACAATACCAAGAGCGGCAGCGAGTGTGCCTTGGATTGCAAGATCCCAGTGAAAAACAGATGCAGTGGCGGTCTGGACGATTGAAGGTGCCGTGAAGGATGGGGTTGCAGCAAGAAAATGAGCAAGGCCCTCGGTTGCAAATAGGAGGAAACCAATTAGTGTGGCTGGGATTGCGAGAATCAAAAGCGGTGTTGTCATGACGGAAGGTGATTCATGTGCATGTCCACTGGCTTCATCAGGTACTCGAAGAGGGCCAGTAAATGTCATGAAAACAGCTCGGAAAGTATAAAACGCTGTAAGGCCCGCCGTGACAAGTGCCATCCAGAAAAGAGTTTTCCAGACCGCAGGTTGATTTAGTGCATCGAGTCCAACCGTGTCAGGTAGCTGATGGCTGTCGGAGTGATTGTTACCTTCGGATACCCCTCGATATCCAACATCGTGGACTGTACCACTCTGAGATGGGTTTGAAGGTAGAACAGGAATCGTGGCATGGTGGTTATTTTCAGCACTATGGTGGACGTCTGGCCAACCCTTCGAGTGCAATGAAGCAAGTATTTCATCTTTGCTAAAGAAACCGGCAAAAGGCGCGATTCCAGCAAGTGCAAGGCTTCCAATAAGAAAGGTGGTGGCTGTTATCGGCATGAGTTTTCGAAGTCCACCAAAACGACGCATGTCAATCACCCCACCCATTGAGTGCATGACAGAGCCAGCACCAAGGAACAAAAGTGCTTTGAAAAATGCATGGGTAAGAAGATGAAAAATTGCGGCAGTAAATCCAAGCAGTGTGCCGGTGCCCAGACACGCAAACATGTAGCCAAGTTGGCTGATTGTCGAGTAAGCAAGTACTCGTTTGAGATCGTTCTGAACAGTTCCAATAAGTGCAGCAACAAGCGCAGTAGTGGTACCTATAATCGATACTGTCACAAGAGCGCCGGGGCACGCCATAAAAATGGGTGCACAGCGAGCAACAAGATAAACTCCTGCGGTGACCATTGTTGCAGCATGAATGAGCGCACTCGCGGGAGTCGGGCCCTCCATAGCATCTGGTAGCCATACATGGAGGGGAAGTTGGGCACTTTTGCCACAGGCTGCAAGTAATAGCAAAAGGCAAATCGCCGTGCCAACGATACCTCCAACGTACCCACTTACATCGGCAAGCCGAGTTTGTCCAAGAATGCCAGGTAAAATGGTTCCGTCAGGAGAAAGAGTGTCATGGAAATCAAGGGTTCCGTAAGTCAGCCAGAGCAGAAAAACACCTACTGCAAGGCCGAAGTCTCCTATTCGATTAACAAGAAAAGCTTTTTTAGCGGCTTTCGCGGCTTCTGGTTTTTTAAACCAGAAGCCAATGAGTAGATAACTACACGCGCCTACGGCCTCCCAGAACACATAGACTAAGAGAAAATTACTTGCTGCCACCAGCATCGACATTGAGAAAACAAACATGGCAACGAGTGCGAAAAATCGTGGATAACCAGGATCGTCATGCATGTACCCTATGGAGTAGATGGCCACAAGAAGTCCAACACTCGTGATAATCACAAGCAGCGTTGCAGTGAGCGGGTCGAGTCGCATAGCGATAGAAATCGAAAATGGGCGAGCGCTGTATTTGTCTTCACCAATAGCCGTTCCCGGAACTGCAGCATGCGAGTCATCAGCAGGGGCATATGCATTTTCGATAGTTGCCCATTGCCAGAGCGTAGTCACCATATCAACAGGGCGAGGCGTTTCTGCACTACCTCGGCTGCGGGCTGTAATAACGAGAAGAGTTAATGCAACAACCGCCGCTGCTGCTATGCCAACGACGGCCGGTAGGTGTGCGCGGGGCCCGAGTCTTCGTCCACCAATAACGGTGGCAAGAGCCGCAAGAAGGGGTAGTAATGGAACGAGTACAAGAAGAAAAGACGGAATCATATCGACAAATTTGTAAGGGAAGAATGTATCTCAAACATGTTCACGCTGTGTCCCAGTTTGTTCATCAGTTTCTGGTGATCTGCCTGCAGGGGTGAGGCGTGGGAAACTGGGCATTGATGTGTCGAGTGATGGGATTTCATGGTCGATGCTACGGGCAAGTGTGGCTTCTCGGAGGGTTTGCCATGCTGAAGAATCAAGGCGGCCAGTTCGAGTAAATGCCTGTAGGACAAAGACAAGAGCGATAGCCGCCTCACATGCAGCTACGGAGAGTACAAAGATGACCAGAACGTGGCCGCCGAAGTCGCCGTGATAACGGCTCCACGCAACAAGGCTAACTGAAATACCTTGGAGCATCAGCTCGGCAGAAAGAAACATAACGATCAGGTTTCGCCTTGAAAGAATGCCGACAAGGCCAAGGCTGAATAAAATTGCTCCAACAACTAACCCATTTTGGAGGAGGCCGAGCGAGGTTCCAAGTAATACCAGAGGCGTCATGATCGACTCCCTTCTTGAAGAGAGGAGGTTTCTGCTTGGCTGCCTTCAAGGCCATTTGAAACAATGGCAATTGCTCCAATGAGTGCGACGAGTAAAAGAATGCCTACAGCCTCAACGGCGACCAGGTGATGGCCGAAAAGTTCACCACCAAGCCGAGCTACCTGATCGGATGCCAAAAGGTCCAAATTTTCATTATGTATTGTCTCAGTCGTCTGTGTGCCAAGCGCAGCAGCCTTGGATGGAGGGCGGCAGCAAAGAGGTTCTTCAGCAGATAGGCGACCGATTGAAAGAGATAAAAGGCCAAGAAGAACAGCTCCGGCCACAGCGGAAAGCATCGGCTCGTTGGTTATGCGATCTGATGTTGTGAGTCCAGAAGGCTGAGCTAACATCAGAACAAAGAGGAACATAACTAAGATAGCACCTGCATAAACAACAATCGTCGCAACGCCAAGAAACTGGGCGCCTAAAACAAGCAGTACGCCCGATACACCAGCCAAACAAAGAGCAAACCAGATTGCTGCGTAGACAGGGGAGCGGCAGGTTATTGTTGCTGCTGCGCTGACAACCGCAACAAGTGAAACTGTTAAGAAGACAGCTTCCTCCCCAAGGTTTCCCAGCCTTTGCCCAGTGGCAATAAATAGTCCGAGCGTAATGAGTCCAATACACCAGCCTACTCGTCGCGAGGTCTTGCCATACCGACCTGATTTAGGAAGGAGGAGGTACAGACTCGCCGCAAGGCATGTCACAGCCGCAGCAAGCAGAATGCCTGGAGTAAGAAATTCAAGGGTTCCTGTTCCGGCAAATAACCTGACAAAAAGGGTCACAATGTTCCCCCCAAGTCAGCTGACTTCATTGGTTCAGCATCTTTTGTCATGTCATAGACGCTCAGAAGCTTTTCTTTATCAAAGATCATTTCTTCTCGACTCTTTCCCGTGAGGTCGAAAAGACTTGTAAGCTCGATAGCATCAACGGGACATGCTTCTTCACACATGCCACAAAAAATACAGCGGAGTTCATCAATCTGGAAACTCTCAGGATATTTTTCTCGATCTTCCCAAGGACTTTCTGTCGCGACGATATCGATGCAGCGGGCAGGGCATGCCGTGGCACAGAGAAAGCAGGCGACGCACTTTACGCGATCATTCTCATCACGGTTGAGTCGATGAACGCCTCGATAGATGAGAGGATTTCCAATATCGGGACGTTGTTCCGGATAGTTTACAGTGTTCTTTTTGCTCACCAAGTGACGGCTTGTTGTAGCAAGACCTTGAACAAAAAGTGGGATGTAAAGTCGCTCTGCAAGACCGAGTGGCTTTTCATCAATCCATGTTATTCCCGGATCAGATGGTTTCATGCTAGGCCTCTACTAATTTCAGGAGATGAGTTCTTCACGGGTCGATCTTGTTTCAGATGTCGCTCTTGGTCAAAAGGATCACTGGTACGAATCGGGCGATTGTCGGTAGCTGAAGGAGAGAGTAAGCCAGCACAGACCAGTCCTCCGATAAAGAAAATCCATGGGCCCGCTACGGCGATACCATTTGTCAGACTATTTCCAAGTGTCGACTGGAGCACGGGCCGGAATTCTTCAATCGTTGCAACAACAACAAGGTTCAGTAGCCCAAGGGGCAACATGACTTTCCATGCAAGATTCATCAGCTGATCAAAGCGGAAGCGGGGCCAACTCCAGCGGACAACCATAAAAAAGAGTATTACAGCAAAAATTTTGGCAGACAGCACACCAAATCTCAAAAAAGCACCGATCCAAGTGACTTCTTGAGCGCTTCCAGTGATTCCCCAAAAGTGCCATCCTCCCAAAAACATGATCACAATGAGAAAAGCAGCTGTGACCATATGGAGAAACTCAGAGACCAAAAAAAGAAGAAGTTTAATTCCGGCGTACTCTGTGTGGTAGCCACCTACTAATTCCTGTTCAGCTTCGGGAAGGTCAAAGGGCAAGCGAGCAGCTTCAGCAAAACTTGCAATGAGGAAGACGACAAATCCCAGTGGCTGGGCAAAGGCATACCAGATACCAGTTTCTGCCTGTTTGTTCATAATGAAGTCGAGTTGCAAAGAGCCCGCTGCAAGAACAACCCCAAGTAAACCTAGCCCAAGCGGAATCTCATACGCGACTAGTTGAGCACTACTTCTTAATCCACCTAAGAAACCATATTTGTTATTACTCGCCCACCCTCCAAGGAGTACGCCGTAGACTGCGATACTCGAGAGTGCAAAAACCCAAAGAACACCAACATCCAATCCAGGCGCAACAAGGAACGGAACAGGATCCGGAAGTCCGGGAATATTGAGCGGTGGTAGAACACTCCCGAAAGGGATAGCAGCAAAGATAGCCAACGAGGCAGTGAGTAATGCCAAGGGTGCAGCATTATAAAGCACTTTGTCGACATGCCTGGGAGTGAAGTCTTCCTTGAAAATGATTTTCAGGCCGTCTGCCAGAGGCTGCCCCAACCCAAACAGACGAATTTTTGTAAATGGAATGCCGACACGATTTGGCCCTCGTCGGTCCTGAACCCAGGCCGCAACCCATCGTTCAACAAGGACCAGGTAGGCAGCAGCTGTCATGAGGCCACCAACAAGCAGAGCAATCTTTACAAGTGCAGCGATTGTTTCAGGAGATGGAAGGAGTCCGGTCATTGAGTATTTGATTAGGAGGAAGTGGTGCAAGCCATTCTGGTTGTTGTTGGTTTAGGTGACTGCCACCTGTTGTAACCTAAGATCGAGGCCGACAGCGGGCATGTCACCTGATAAAACAGCAAAGCTAGCAGAACTTTCAGCAATGTGCTTTCGAATGCTCTCTGGGTCATACAACCCCTCTCGCCCCAGGAGGTTCCAAAAGAATCGGCCTTCGGGCCAGACACCAGCTGGTGGACGAATTGCTTGTTCGAATGTTTGTGCGCGATGACCGCAGTTAACCCATGTCCCACTTCGTTCAGCGAAGCCGACCGCAGGCAATCTCCACGTAGCTCTCTTAAAAAGTGGAGATTTAAATAAGTCTTCAACAACAAGACAGCTGACGTTATCAAAAGTAGCCGCCACACTCTCGTCGCACCACGATGCTTCGGGGGTTGGGTAACCAGCCGTAACCCACGCCGATTGGATCGTTCGTGCTTGCACTTTTTCGAGGAAGTCATTCCAACCGGGAACAGTTCCATTTTCTGAAACAGCACCGAACATGCCAAGAACCATCTCAACACCAACACGGTTTGGGGCTTTCTCACCACGAATGGTGAATCCTCCCGGAAAGGTTTCATCATCACCATTTGATGGTACATGACCAACTGCAAGGTATGCGTCCGGATCAATCGTCCTTGCAACTGAACACAGCATCCAGGCTTCTTCGACAGTAAGCATTGGCGAAACAGCAACACCCAATCGTCCTGCGCTGCTGAGTTCTTGAGGAAGTTGACGCACAACGTCTGCCCATTCAACGGTCTGAACGTCTTCGGTATCGCATTTACTTACTTCAATGATTCTTGTCGCATCATGCAGATGGTGCCATCCATAACGGCCCTCGTCACACATCCACCACTTGTTTACATGCAAATTTTCACGTGGTTTGAGNCGATAGACGGTGTCTTGATTGTGCTCAGTAACGATTGAGCATCCTGCTGAACAACCCCCGCATACATTTTCCGTTTTTTTCAAAAACCAGACTCTTTGCTGATATAGAAAATCTTTATCACCCAAAGCACCAACTGGACATAAGTCAACGACATTCCCNGCCATNTTATTATCTAGTGGAAAGCCCGGGAACGTGTCTATTTCTTCTTTCGCNCCACGGGCAGAGACCATGAGTTCTGCTGTACCAGAAACCTCTCTTGTAAAACGAACACATCGTGTGCACATGATGCAGCGATCAACAAAAAGCGTAACAGTTGGACCAACGTCTCGGCGGCGGCTACTGAATGCATGAATATCAGCCCGTCGCTCACTTTGCCCATGTTCGAAGTGATAGTCCTGCAGCAGGCATTCACCAGCTTTATCACAGATTGGACAATCAATCGGGTGATCAATAAGCAGTGCTTCCTCAACGCGAGCACGACTTTCCTGAACAGCGTCACTGTTGGTGACAATGACAGTGCCGTCTTTGGCTGGTGTTTGGCAGCCCGGAACAAGTTTTGGAATCATTGAAATTTCACCAGTGTCATTATTCCGGGTGCCAGCCTGAATGAGACACATGCGGCAACTGGCTACAACAGAAAGACCCGGGTGCCAGCAGTAATGGGGAATTTCAACACCNGCGCGGCGGGCAACTTCGATGCAGTTNAGACGTTCGTCGGCGCCGATTTCGATTTCCTGACCGTCAACAATGACTGTGGGCATNATGGAGAGTAGTAAGCAGTAAGAGANTTAGTGAGAAGTAAGAATTGGTAAGGCAGGAACAGGATCAGTTTCCATGTAGCCCGTNGGATTCGTCTGTTTTATGTATTCTTCAAATTCATCACGAAATTTCGCAATGGAGTTNTTGATTGGCCANGCGGCCCCGTCGGCGAGGCCACAGATTGTTGATCCAGGCATCATGCCCATTGTGTCACCAATTTCTGCAAGGAGATCNAGGTCTCGTAATCTACCCTTTCCGGCCCGAATACGCTCAAGCATTCTAAGNGACCANCTAGTACCCTCNCGGCANGGCGTACACTGGCCGCAGGATTCATGTGCGAAAAAACGGCATGAATTATGCAAAAAATCAACAATGCTGACGGTCTCATCGACGACAACAACAGCCGCTGTCCCGAGTCCGAGGCAACCAACCGTTCCTGGTCCAGCAAAATCGAGTGGGGTGTCGAGTTCATCTTCTGTCATGATCCCCATGGAGATCCCCCCTGGGATGACTGCTTTAGCCCGCCGGCCTTTCCAAACACCACCNCCGAAGTGATCAATCAATTCTCTCGCNGTAATACCAAGCGGTGCTTCGTAACAGCCAGGTTTTTCNACATGGCCAGATAGACAATANAACTTCGGNCCATAGCTACCCGGATCCCTCGGGTTNTCAGGATCNGCGGGAATCCCAATGGAGCGGAACCAATCAACACCNCGGCGCGCGATCTGTGCGACACAGGCCATGGTCTCAATATTATTTACAACTGTGGGCTTACGGAATGCACCTTCGATGGCAGGGAAAGGCGGTTTAATCCGAGGCCANGCCCGCTTGCCTTCAAGACTTTCAATGAGNCCGGTTTCTTCACCGCAGATATATGCAGCAGCACCACGATGGAGATATATATCAAGAGAGAAGCCACTGCCCTTAATGTTTTCTCCAAGAANCCCTGCTGCATATGCCTCATCTATCGCTTTTTGGAGTACATCCCAGCTTTTTGGGTACTCATAACGAAGGTAAATATATGCAGTGCTAGCTCGCGTGGCATACGCCGAGATGATCGTGCCCTCAAGGATTTGATGAGGGTCATCTTCCATAAGAATTCTGTTGTTGAAAGTGCCGGGTTCACTTTCGTCTGCGTTTACACACAGNTAGATTGGNCCGGGATGATCNTTAGGNAGGAACGTCCACTTNAAGCCAGTCATAAAGCCCGCACCACCTCGGCCACGGAGGCCAGATGACTTCACCATTTCTACAACCTCAGGCGGCTGCTTTTCGGAAAGCAACTTTTCGAGCGGGGCGTATCCGCCCCGGCTCCTGTAGCTTTCAAGTGTGTGGCCATCATCGACGCCAGCAGCTTCGAGGAGCACGGGCTCAAAAGTATCCAGAGAATTCATCCGTTTTGCCTCCCAATTGAGTTTAGGAACGCGTCCGCTTTTTCTGGAGTTAAATCTTTATGCAAATGATTTCCAGCAAGCATACATGGAGCAAAGTCGCAGGCGCCCAGGCACTCCGCGGGTTCAATGGTGATACTTCCGTCACTGGTTGTTTCACCGGGATTTATTCCTGCCTTTTCGCAAAGGTGGTCAAGTACCTGCTCACCGCCCCGAAGCGCGCATGAGATTGAGCGGCAAACAAATGCCCTAACTTTGCCGTGTGGCTTCTCTTGGTGAAAAAATTGGTAGAAAGTCAGGGTATCTTGAACTTCCGCCGGAGCGAGATCCAGTAACTGGGCGATCTCAACTACAGCATCGAGCGGAACATGTCGTAGCTCATCATGAACAACATGCAGTGCTGGCAGTGTTAACGCTTGCTTGGTTGGGTAACGAGAAGCCAATGCTTCTATGCGTGTAACCATGTCATCAGTAAGAACCTTGCGATTCGCAATCATCGGTCGAGCTCCGCTGCAATTATATTAAGGCTCCCGAGTACCGCTACAACGTCTGAGAGGGTATGGCCACGAATAAGGTGTGGAAACATGGCGTAGTGCAAAACCGAGGGTGGTCGACACCTGGCCCGGTATGCCTGATCTTCACCATCACCAACAAGATAGAAACCAAGTTCACCATTTGGCGCCTCGATGGCGGCATATGACTCTTCGCATGGGACTTCAAACCCTCGATTACTCATGCTTAACTCGAAGTGCGAAATAGTTCCTTCGATTGTTGAGTACACCTGTTTTTTTGTCGGAAGTGCCATGCGTTCATCAATGCCGACGTCCACAGGCCCACTTGGCAAATTCTCAATTGCCTGCTCGACAATCTTGAGACTTTCTCGCATCTCCTGCATTCGCACAAGGTACCGTGCATAGCAGTCACCAGATGAAGCACAGCTGACTTGGAAATCAAAATCAGAGTATGCCAAGTAGGGCTCATCGCGCCGAAGGTCTCTTGGAACGCCACTCGCTCGAGCAACAGGCCCCGTGGCACCTCGATTTATTGCTTCCTCTTTTGTCAGAATGCCGACACCTTTGGTTCGATCAACAAAAATACGATTACGGTTCAGTAATCGCTCCATATCATCGAGTGTTTTCGGAAACGTTTTGAGAAACGATCGAATTTTTTCAACAACCAGTGGGGTGAAATCTTGGGACACACCTCCAACACGCGTGTAGCTGTTTGTGAAGCGAGCACCACAAAGTGTCTCGAAGATGTCGTAAATCACTTCACGCTGATAGAAGGCGTAAAGGAAGTACGTAAATGCCCCCGAATCAAGACCAACTGCACCATTCGACAACAAGTGGTCACTAATGCGTGCCAGTTCGGCGACAATAGTACGGATATAGGTGCAACGTGGCGTGAGATCGATTCCAAGAAGCGTCTCAACCGAATGGTGCCACGCTACATTGTTGGCCATTGGTGAGATGTAATTCATTCGATCGGTGACAGTGACATATTGGTTATACGTGAGATGTTCACCAATTTTTTCAAAGCCCGAATGGAGGTATCCCATTTCAGGAATTGCATCGACGACTCGTTCACCTTCAAGCTTCAGAACCAATCGCAACGTCGTGTGTGTTGCAGGGTGCTGAGGGCCAAAGTTCAGAGTCCAAAGATAGTCTTCACTTCTAGCCTCTGGTGGAGTTTGAATTTCTGTTGGGGCGATAGCCATATGGTTAATTATTGAAAAAGTTCAACTGTGGTCGCGGGTGATAACTGGGAAGTTATGACGTTCCCCACGGCCTTGGAGTGGATAATCTTTACGAAGGGGATGCGCGGTGAATTCTTCAGGCATGACGAGTCTTCTCAAGTCGGGATGACCAGTGAAGTGAATACCAAAGAGGTCCCACACTTCACGCTCAAGCCAGTTCGCCGCTTCCCATAAAGGAACGACGCTTGCAACCGTTGGCTCGGGGTCATCAGCAAAAACTCGAACAGTTAGCCGTTGCTGGCCTACCGTGGAAGCTACAAGGTACACAAGACCATATCGGTGTTTTGCGCCTCGATATTCGAGGTAATCGACACAACTGACGTCGACGAGTAGATCGAAGCCACGGTCTTTGAGAAGAGACAACGCTTCGAATGACTTTTCAGCGGGGACGACAACCCGATATTGATTACGGAATACTGAGACCTCTACAGCGTCACATGCTTCTTCAAGAGCAACCACATGTGGATTCTCGGAGGGTTGAGTCTTGTTTGTTTGTGTTGAATCAGTCATCACGGCTATCGAAGACTATGGAAAAATAGAATTAATTTGTGTCAGTTGCAGAATTTGCAAGTTCCCGTTGCAAATTTGGATTTCGGGACGCGTCGAGTGAAAGAACTTCTGGGCACGCAACAAGAGCGCGTTTCTGGTCCTGACGCTGGCGGGTATTAAATTCTCGACCACTCAGTGTGCCCTCTCTTTGAATTTTGTCTTGTAAATCGATAATTGCTTGTATGAGTTGCTCGGGACGTGGAGGGCAACCGGGCACGTACATATCAACAGGGATAAAGCGATCGATACCCTGAACAACTGCATATGTGTCAAAAACGCCACCGGTGCTCGCGCATGCACCCATCGATATGCACCACTTTGGTTCGTGCATCTGCTGCCATATTCTTTGGAGCACAGGAAGCATTTTCATTACCACGCGGCCTGCAACGATCATTAAGTCACATTGGCGAGGGCTAAAACGAAAGACCTCTGCACCGAAGCGAGCCAGGTCATGCTTAGCGGCTCCGGTTGCCATGAGTTCAATGCCACAGCACGCTGTGGCAAATGGCATTGGCCACAAACTGTTTTTTCGACACCAACTTGCTAGTTCATCGAGTCGACTGACAACAACGTTTTCTGGGAGTTCAAGATTACTTGATCCCGACTGTGCTACCGCCATCGAAAGACCCCCTTTCGCCAGTCGTAAGCAAAGCCCACAACAACGAGAAGAACAAAGACAAGACCGCCAGCGAAAGCAAGACCTCTACTCGAGAGCATCCCTTCTGCTACTGCAGCATCGATACCCGCAGGTGAGCGACTGGCAACAGCCCATGGATACAAAAACAATAATTCAACATCAAAAACCAGAAATGTTACAGCGACGAGGTGAAACCGTACGTCGAACCGCCGCCTTGTGTCATGGATGGGGTCCATTCCACTTTCATATGGCATTTCTTTTACGGCACCCTTCCGTCTTGGGGCAACCAGACGGGGAAGAATAATCAGGCTGACAGACACCGCTGCTGCAATAACAACAAAAAGCAGAACCGGAAGAATTGTGTCCATGGGCTTAGGTATCTCGCTGCCAAGGGTGAAAGGAAGCGAGGTCTGAAACTTGGTAAAACGCGGAAAAAAATGACTTTGTGAAAAACGTCACAAAGTATGTGGCAAAAATACGGTGCTGCACACCGGATTTCCACCATTCCTTTATACAGTCTCTGAGGCAAATCGGCGAGCGGCCTCCAGGATTGTTTTTTCAGGAATCCATGAATAAACCTGCTACCGTAGGGGCCATGGCTGACTGCACTGAAATTCTGGCAGATCTTATTCGTCGTCCCAGCGTGAATCCGATGGGCCGCGGTCTCACCGGCCCCGAATACCTTGAAGGGAGGGTGACCGAGTACCTTCTGAATCGGTTCAGCGAAGCTGGAATAGCCGCTGTTCGGCAGCACGTTTCCCCAAAACGCGAGAATGTGGTGGCTGTTTTACCAGCTACGAGGTCAGATTCACCTGTACTTCTGTGGGATGCTCATCAAGACACAGTGCCTGTCGAAGGCATGACCATACCGCCATTCTCTCCAACTATTAAGAATGGTCAGTTATTTGGACGGGGGGCATGTGATGTCAAAGGTGGTATGGCGTCGATGGTGGCAGCACTTGAAGATTTATCACCTTTGAAAATACGCCATGCTTCAGTCATTTTTGTTGCAAGCGTAAATGAAGAGTTTGGTTTTTCAGGAGCAAAAGCATTTACCAATCTNTTGACAAAATCTGATCACGAAAGAGACAGGGTCGCAAAAGAATTGATTCAATCAGTTTTATCTGGCCTACCAGATATGGTTGTTGTGGCTGAACCAACTGGTCTTCAATTAGTAACTCAACACAAAGGTGCAGTTCGTTGGCGGATGACTGTCTGTGGTCAGGCGTGCCATAGTTCTTATCCAGAGAAAGGCTTGAATGCAATTTATTCTGCTTCTAGAGTTGCACTGGTGTTGGAGTCATTATCGCAAGAACTTGCTCTTCGTCACTCTTCACATCCCTGCGGTGCCCCAACACTCAGTGTAGGGACAATTCATGGTGGAATGGGTGTGAATCTTGTACCAGATCGCGTTGCTCTTGAAATTGATCGCCGATTGGTGCCGGGAGAAGACCCACTTGAATCAATGCGAGAGGTGATTGATTATGTTTCTAAACACTGCCCAACTACTGTGATCCACCATGAAGATCCATTTCTTGCAAGTGCAGGGCTTTCGAATGAAGGAGTTGGTGCAGCGAAGGCGGCTAAGAGCCTTCGAGATGCTGCAGAAAAAGCTGGTGTTCATGCTGCTGAAAAAGTTGCCCGTTACGGGACCAATGCGTGTGTTTATGCAGCGGCTGATTTGCCTTGTGTTGTCTTCGGCCCGGGTTCAATTGCCCAGGCGCACACAGCCAATGAGTGGATTGATTTGCGAGAGGTTGAGCAAGCCACAGAGATACTTAAAAACCTCGTTGGCTATGGAGGGTTAGCATAGCCGATCAAGCTTTCCAAGAAGTTTACTTTGCAAGAAGTTTACTTTGATTGTGCAAAAAGCCATGTCAGGAAGTCAGGCTCACTATTACAGCGTTCGCTGCTCGTGTATGTGATGCTGTTTTTTGCACCGGGAATAAATTTTCCTGACACACCATGATTATCACCTTGCCAGATTGTGAGTTTCATATTGCCACCGAGGCGTTTCATTTCGTCAAATACTGCCTGATCTTTTTCAATCGGGCAGACGCCGTCTTTGTCTCCATGAAAAGCCCAGATAGGTAGATCCTTAATTTTTTCTGGATTAATAAATGGTTCTGAGCGTCGTAGTCCACTTCCTGCAGATGGTGCTGCTGCAGCGAAGAATTCTGGGTCAATTTGAGTGAATATGTAGGTGCCATGGCCGCCCATTGAATGTCCAAGGATGTAGATGCGACTCATGTCAACTGAGGTCAATGTATTGATAACACCTTTTATTTTTCGGAGGTGGCCGGAGTTCCATAGTTCATCGGCTTGTGGGGCAACTACATAGCAGGGGAAATCTTTTCTTCTCTGTTCATCTGCAAGTTGATGATTCCAGTCTTTCAATTGTTTTTTGTTGTTATTTCCTTTGCCTCCTGCTCCGTGAAGAGAAACAATTACCGGATAGTCCTTATTGGCATCGACAGTGAGGGGTGTCATGATCCGGCATGGCATGCCATCAAATACTTGTGGTTGGTATAAGTCTCGCCATGATTCCTGAGCCTGTATCAAAGATGCCAGTGATATCGTTATGAGACAGGCAATAGAGGGTAAAAATCGAATTGCTGAAAAGATTCTCATTAAAAATCACATCCTAATGTTCGACATACAACGGTTCTGTGTAAGGTAAGAAGTTTATCATTCCCCTAGGGTCTCATTACTGGCCGATCCCAATCTTGAGAAATGTAGTCACTCGGTTTTTGTGGCTTTGAAACTTCGGTGATGTCTGCGTTTGGATCGTAAAGTTGCCAGTTGTCTGTGCGAAACGGTGATGCCGGTAAGCCCTCTTGGTTATAAAGCAGGTTGCGTTGCGAGGGGTTCATGGCCCATGCATAACGAACTGCAACGGGTTCAGGGACATCTGAGGATGAAACAATCACAGTGGTACCGAGAATTCTTGCATCTGCCCAATACCACAGGCGATCACTGCCAGCGATGGCAAATCCGTTAAGTGGTCCTGAATGGGCGGGCTGGAGACCAGAACCAATAGACTCGAATTCGATACGGATTTCTCCATTTTCTATTTTGTGATCGTGGTATCGGGGGCCCTCACCCACCGGGCACTTCTTGTACGTGTTTTTTAGTGCAATGATCGCATGCCGAATGCCGATTGGTTTTTTATTTTTGGGATGTAATGCAATGGCATCCCCNGTGTCGATGGAAACCGCCATNTGTGTGTTCGGAAGGTTTTTTGTCGCGAGACGCATGGATTCGCGGTTCGCAACCCAAGGAGATTCAACGCCTTCTGAAGGAGCAGTCTGCGGCTCATGCCAGCTTGGGAGTTGAGTTATTTGAACTGGGAAATCTTCAGGTATGTGGCCATTTGACTTTTGGTGCCATTCCTGGCGATAGAACTTTACGAGTGTTTCCAACTGGTGTTGATAATGCATTGCCTGAGGAACATTTTTTGAGTTTCTTTCACCCTGGTACCAGATGATTCCCCGAATGCCAAAGGGGATCACTGGCGCGACCATGGCATTAAATATATTCCCCGGGAATTGATGCCCGAGCGTGGCTGGTCGTGTAATAATTGGTGGAGAAAGTTGTCGAAACTTGTTTTTCATAGTTTCGCCAGCATCAATTTTGATGTTGTAGGCATCTAATTCGGCATTGAAGGTCGCGAGTGCTTTCTCGACCGTTTCCCCTCGGTTTTCTGCCAAACGAGCAGCTGTGTTTTCAAGTAATTCTTTCTGTACTTTCGACCGTGGATCATTCTTTTGTTGATCCCACGGAAGCCACCCCTCTATGGGTGTTCCAGCATATGCACGCTGAATGATGCCCACAGGAATACAGAGTTCCTGCTGGAGCTTTTTAGCGAAGAAATAAGCAACTGCGGACGTTTCCATTGCCGACTCAGCGGTGCAAGGTTTCCAAACGCAAAGTCTGTCACGATTTTCTTCAAGAGGTGTGTGCCAATGCTCGCGGGAAGATCTAAAAATCCTCAGGTCAGGAAGGTCAACTGCCAATTCATCATCTGCTTCAAAACTGTTTTGAACTGACCAACCCATATTAGATTGACCTAAGCAAAGCCAGACTTCACCAATAGCAACATTTTTTATGACAATTGTGTTTGTTCCGACCACGCGAAGTGAATGCCCTGTCCCATGCGATGGTGTTTCTAAAAAAACTTTCCAGCGACCCTCACTGTCCGTGACTGTTGAAGCACTGGCTTCCCAACTCGAGTCAACAACCACTTCTTCACCTGGTTCTGCCCAGCCCCAGATTGCATTTGTCTGATTCTGCTGAAGAATCAGACTATCTGAAAAAAAACGAGGGAGATGAACTTCAGCGAATGCACCGCCACATAGGAATAGTGAGATACAAAGTGATAAGACGTACGTTTTATTATTTTTCTTGAAGGTCGAGCTGTACTGCCAGAGTGAACGGTTCATCGATCATTTTTCTCTATTCTTATTCGTAGCTTTACTTATTGGAATGGAATTTCCCCAAAACAATACCAACAAGTCGCCAGATGTTGAAATTTCAGTGGTCACACGTACCATTCAAAGGAATGTTTTGAGGCAATAATAGGCCTGAGCNTTTTGGAACGCTGTTAGTTCCATGTCACCAGTTTTTGAGGTTCACAATGTTTTTATCGGCATCGAGTGGTTCCAAGGGCAATCAGTTATTCGGTTACACGATCATCGGCTGTTTCTTTGTTCTGGGGATTCTTCAACAAACCGTTGCCAACGAGATCACAACGGCCAGAGAAGAAAACGTCCGTCAGCGTCTTCCTGTTGCTGATGTCCGCCATCCACCGGTTGAAGAGNTAGATCCCTCTAAAGTCCGTATGCCTAAAGACAAGCATGTTTCAGCTCCTGCAGGAGCGCCAAATGTTGTGTTGATACTTCTTGATGACCTCGGATTCGCTGGCCCTGCATCTTTCGGAGGGCCGATAGCGATGCCGGCATTTGATCATCTTGCTTCAAACGGGTTGCGATTTAACCGATTTCATACTGTTGCACTCTGTGCGCCAACACGCGCTGCCTTACGTCATGGTCGTAACCATCATGTGCTCAACATGGGTTCAATACCCGAGATAGCAACCGGTTTTCCTGGAAACACGTGTCGTCTTCCGAATGATACAGCTTCACTTGCAGAGATTTTAAGGCTTAACGGCTACAACACCGCAGCCTTTGGGAAGTGGCACTCAACGCTTGGCCGTGAAACCACAGTTTCAGGTCCTCAAGATACCTGGCCAACTCGTCAGGGATTTGAAAAGTTTTATGGGTTCATCGGGGCTGAGGAGAATATGTACGAACCGACGTTACATGACGGAGTGACGAATATAGACTTTCCAAATCATGAGGGATATCACCTTGCAGATGATATGACACGGGAATCAATCGAGTGGATGAAGCAGCAGCACTCGATGACNCCAGAGAAGCCATTCTTCATATATTACTCGGCGCCGGGTGTGCACGCACCGCATCAGGTTCCCAGTGAGTGGTGTGAGAAATATCGAGGGAAATTTGATGCTGGTTGGGACGTTCTCAGAGAAGAGACCCTTGCTCGGCAAATTGAAATGGGTGTAGTTCCTGCAGGAACTGAACTGGCGAAAACAGCAGACAGTATTCCGGCTTGGGACTCATTGGACGAGAATGAGAAGAAAGTGTTTGCTCGGCAGGCAGAGGTTTTCGCAGCTTTTGCCGAGTACACCGATCATCAAGTGGGTCGACTTCTCGCTGCGATCGATGATCTTGGAAAGACTGAGAATACCATGGTTATTTATATTTCCGGTGATAACGGGACCAGCGCAGAGGGGAACTACACGGGGAATTGGAACTGGGGCAATATGCTCAATGGCAGGCAGGAAACGGTCGAAGAGCAGCTAGCGCATCTCGATGAATGGGGCGGCCGTGCGACGTATCCGCACATGTCAGTCGGTTGGGCAATCGCATTTGACACACCGTTTGCTTTCACAAAACAGGTAGNAGGTGACTTTGGTGGCACAAGGAACGGAACAGTTATTCACTGGCCTGCAGGGATTAAGGCAAAAGGTGAAATTCGAAACCAGTTTAGTCATGTAATTGATATAGCACCGACGGTACTTGAGGCAGCAGGAATTACTGAACCAACCTTCGTAAATGGTGTGCGTCAAGTTCCAATGCAAGGAACAAGTTTGATGTACGCGTTCGATAATCAGGATGCAGAAGAGAAACATTCAGTCCAGTATTTTGAAATTATCGGTAATCGTGCAATCTACAGTAACGGGTGGTTGGCTCGTGCAACTGTAAAACTTCCATGGGAAAACGAGAAACTAAACGAAATAAAAGATGATACTGGTTGGCAGCTATTTAATACGCAGGAAGACTTCAGCCTTGCTCATGACCTATCAAGCAAATTTCCTGATCGCCTTGCGGCAATGAAGGATCAATTTGTCAAAGAGGCTGTAGAAAACGGAGCCTTTCCNCTCGATGATCGATTGCTAGAGCGTCTTTTGCCGGAGGTTGCTGGCAGGCCAACATTAATGGGCGATCGCACCAGTCTTACTTTGTATCCGGGTGCAATCAACATTAACGAGAATGCACTTCTGAGTATTAAGAACTGTTCAAGCAGAGTAANTGCTGAAGTTGAAATAACGGAAAAAGATAATGGTGTGATCTTTGCCCAAGGTGGTCGCTTTGGTGGCTGGGCCATCTTTGTTGAAGATGGGTATGCTGGTTATTTGTACAACGATTTAGGTGACAGAATAGTTGTGAAATCAAGCCAGCCTCTCCAGCCAGGTTCCAACACGATTGTTGTTGACTTTCATTATGACGGAGGAGGGAAAGGAGCAGGTGGTGATGTGAATCTGATTGTTAATGAAGAACCGGCTGTTTCTACTCGCATAAACCGTACGATACCAAGTCAGTTCTCAATAGATGAGGGAGCTGATGTTGCCTGTGATCGAGGATCTCCAGTTGCTGGGCATCAGCTAGGGCCTAACAGAAATAGTCGTTTTACGGGAGAAGTGAAAAAGGTGACTCTCGAAATAAATCCAAAACGTTGAGGTGTAGATGGGAATGATGATACGCCCGACTCAAGATCCTACGTTTTGTCAGTGCTATTTGAGATCTAGTCATACCTTGAAACAGAAGACAATACGTTTTGTGTGTTGTTTTTCTATCGCTCTGATTTCGGTTATTGCGAGAAGTCAGCCCAATGTGCTTTTTATTGCAGTGGATGATTTGCGACCAGAACTTAGGTGTTTTGGGTGCAAGCATATTCATAGTCCAAATCTCGATAAGTTGGCTTCACGGGGTACGGTTTTCTTAAACGCACACTGCCAGCAGGCCGTGTGTTCACCTTCTCGTACAAGTTTGATGACAGGTTTGCGCCCTGACTCAACAAAGGTTTGGGATCTTAATACACATTTTCGTGACCATGTTCCTGACGTGGTGACCGTTTCTCAGCATTTTAAAGATCACGGGTATCGGTCAATCAGTATGGGAAAGATATATCACGGTGGTTTTGATGATGCGCTTTCATGGTCAGAGCCAGCACTGAAGCCAGGTACTGGTTCTCGATATGTTCTTGAGAAAAATATTACTCGAATGGATGAGAAGAAGCGGGCTGCAAGGGAAAAAGGTCTTAAAGGAAAAGACCTCAGTAGGGCAAGTCGAGGTCCACCAACTGAATTGGCAGAAGTTAAGGATGAGAAATATTCAGATGGAGCGCTCGCGGCATTGGCCGTACAAACGATACAGCAGCTTTCTAATACGGATCAGCCCTTTTTCTTGGCTGTNGGATTTCAGAATCCACACCTTCCGTTCAATTCACCAAAGAAGTATTGGGATCTCTATGATCCGCAGGTCATTGACTTGGCTACAAACCCATTCGTGCCGAAGAACGCGTACAGTAAGGCACTGACAACATTCGGTGAGCTGCGGAATTATGAAGGCATACCAGCAAAAGGGCCCTTAGATAAAGAGACATCAAAAAAACTGAGGCATGGATATTATGCGGCTGTAAGTTTTATTGATGCATGCATTGGTCGAGTGCTGAAAGGACTTGAACAGTCCGGATTGTCTGAAAATACAATTGTCGTTGTATGGGGTGACCATGGTTGGAAACTCGGAGAACATGGCTGTTGGTGTAAGCATACAAATGTCCAACTCGATACGCGTTCTCCATTGATTATGGTTGCACCGCAACAGAAGTCTGCCGGCCAAGCGATTGCTTCGCCAGTTGAGTTTGTTGATATCTATCCAACACTCTGTGACCTTGCTGGTTTTGAAAAACCTGGCCATCTTGAAGGCGACAGCTTTGCTGAGCTTCTTCAAAACCCAAGTGGGCCTCGGAAGCGGGCTGCTTTTTCACAATATCCACGCGGAAATATTATGGGGTATTCAATGACAACAGACCGTTTTCGGTATACGGAGTGGGTGGATCAGAAAAAAGACAATGAGGTCGTTTTTGCTGAGTTGTATGATCATCAAGACGATCCACAAGAAAATGAGAATGTCATTAATTCATCCCGATATGCATCAGAGCTTCAACGTCTCTGGGCATGGCACGCCGAAGGATGGCAGGGCACTCGTTCTGCACTACATTCCAACTAGGAATGTTTTGTGATGCGCCGGCTGTACTTATTTTTCTAAGAGATGTTGAAGTTTGCCTGATAGCCGCGCAACTTCTTTTGATTGAGAGTGTGCGATATTGACTGTTTCATGTGGGTCTTCTTGATGATCGTAGAGTTCTTGATAGAGGGCGTCTGCATTTGGATCGCGTGTGTCTCGCCATTCGATGTAACGGTAGCGAGGGTCCCGTATCGTGTAGCCCATAAGATACTTTTCAAAAAGTTCTCGGTTCCACTGGCTTCCTTGTTGTTTTCTGATTTTTTGCTCCACCTGACTGATGAGTGGGCCAAAAAAAGTTTCTCGCATTTCAGGCGACAATGGATTAGCTGCCCATTCACGAAGTGCCGGGGTCGGAAACTGGCTCATGGCCACACCCTTCACAATTGCGTTGGGTTTGTGAAGCACTGGGACAAGACTTTTTCCAGCAAGATGATCTGGCTGAGGAATGTTGGCGAGATCACAGAGTGTTGGATAGATGTCAATCAGCTCAACAACGCTATTAGAAGGACTTCCCTTTTGAGGCATTGATGGAGTGCTGATAATAAGCGGAACTCGCGTGGCAATCTCGTAATTTGTAGCTTTTCCCCAGATGCCATACTCTCCAAGGTGCCAGCCATGGTCACCCCACACAACAATAATCGTGTTGTCTCGTACCCGATTCTCTTCAAGGATTTTTAAGACACGTCCAATTTGGGCATCGACGTAGCTTACGCATGCATAATATGCGTGGAGAAGTTTTCTCGAAAGTGATTCATCGAGAGGCCCTGACTTGGGTATTCCATGTCGTGTGCGGAGTTCAAAAGATGCATGAAGCCCCATTGATGCTCCGCGCCTAGGTGGCTTGTTGACATCTGTAAGTTGTATCTCGTCTGGGTCGTATAGGTCGAAATATTTTTTTGGGGCATTGAAAGGAAGATGTGGTCGTACAAAGCCAAGCGCGAAAAACCAGGGCTTGTCTTGTTGCACTAGTTCATCAAGCGTTTGTATTGCAACAAGTGTGTTATACCCATCAGGATACTCCTCATCTTCAACTGGCGCAGCCTCGAATGCAGGGCCATGAATCAATCCTCGAGAAGCACTTTCTCCATAGAGCGACACCATACGAGATTTGTTCTCTGCATAGATTTTTTTGTTTTCAGGAATCGCATTGCCACCGGGAGTTGTTGGGCGATTGAGTCCCTTTCTGTTTGGTTCATAATTCCAAGAGTGCTGCTCATCTGTCATGCGCCCATGAAATATCTTTCCGCTATATGCGGCGTTATAGCCATGTGCAATAAAGTGTTGTGGCAGTGTTATGATTTGTGGGTTGAGATCTCGAAAATACGCATGGTTTTCAATTACACCAATTGTGTCGGGCCGCGATCCGGTAAGCAGGCTTGCTCGTGATGGTGAGCAAATAGATTCTTGGCAATATGCACGAAGAAAACACCGCCCCTGTTGTGCAAGCAAATCAAGATTTGGGCTATGAACGGCTTGGTTGCCATAGCAGCCAAGCTCAGGTCGCAAATCATCAACTGCGATGAAAAGAATATTTGGACGGCTACTTGGTTCGGCTGAGTATCCCTCGTTCAAGGTGCAGAGACAGGAAGTGAATATCAGGCATAATAAAGAAGCATTGTTTCTTGAGATGATGGACAATAGTGAAAAGAAGGAATGCATCAAAAGCCTCTGTTCTGAAGACCAGGGAAAACATGGCTAGTAAATTGCTGAAAGCTTTTATTTGGGCCCACGTAGTTACAAGAAAAAGGGGNTCGGTCACGGTATTAATATGAAACAAATTTCTTGGTCGATTATACATAAAAACATCTACCTAACACTGTTCCCCAAGCACGTCGCGCTATCTCTCTGTGCATTGTTCACCAGTATTTTTTTGATTCATGCAACTCATCTCGAAGCGCAAATTGGGTCAGGGACGGGAAGCTCTCGTGATACCGATTCAGACGGCGCCATAGATTTTCTGAGTCAGTATTGGGATGAGGCAGTGAAGCGGTGGAGTCATGATATTGAGGTACTTGAGCAGAAGGATATCGATCAGAGAGATCCCAAAGATGCTATTCTCTTTATCGGAAGCAGTAGTATCCGAAGATGGGAGAGCATCGAGACTGATATGGCACCATACCAAGTCGTACAGCGAGGATATGGTGGTGCCAAATACAGTGACTTGGCAGTTTTTTCAAAGCGTCTGATTCATCCTCATGAATACAGTGCGTTAGTCGTATTCGTAGCGAATGATGTTCAAGGAAAATCAGAAGACCATTCCTGTGAGCAAGTAGAGGAGTGTATCCGGCATATTATAAAAGTTTCGAAAGCGCACCGCCGACAGGCCCCGATTTTTTTTATAGAAATAACCCCGACACGAAAACGTTTTCCTGCATGGCCATTGATTCGTGAATTGAATGCTCGAATTCAACAGGTTTCTTCGTCGTTTCCAAATACTTATTTTATTTCGACAGCAGAGTACTTTCTTGATCCTTTCGGAAATCCGCGAGACGAACTGTTTGTTGATGACCAGCTTCATCTTAATAACGCAGGGTATGAGAAGTGGTCGGTGTTGATCCGTCGCGAGTTAGATAAAGTACTTCGGTAATCCACTGTCTGGCACGTGAGATGGATCACTCCCTGGCATCTTCTATTCAGTGAAATAAATACGAGGTATTCATGAAGAGTGTTCTGTCCAACTGCGATCGCAGACATGGAATCGTGTACTTGAGTGTTTCTGTAGAAATACACCCGAGATCAGGACTCCCTGTGGAAGGTAGCCCGTGTCTTGGTACAACAGAGATTTGTAGACTCCGTGCGCACTCATGGAGATAGAACCAGATTGACGGAAAGCAACGAGGAGTGAATCAGGGTATGGGAAATAAGATCAAAGCAAAAGGACCAGTGGTTGAACTTGATGGGGATGAAATGACCAGAATTATCTGGGAGTTCATCAAGGAGAAGCTGATTCTTCAGTATGTTGATGTCGATCTTCGTTATTTTGATCTTTCAGTTCAAAGTCGAGATGCAACAGATGATCAGATTACAGTCGATGCCGCCCATGCGATTCAAGAATGTGGCGTTGGTGTAAAATGTGCCACAATCACCCCGGATGAAGCACGAGTAGAAGAGTTTGGTTTGAAGAAGATGTGGCGGAGTCCAAACGGCACGATCCGCAATATACTTGGCGGAGTAATTTTTCGAGAGCCAATAATTATTGGAAATATACCACGTTTAGTTCCCGGTTGGACAAAACCAATTGTGGTCGGTCGTCACGCGTTCGGAGACCAATATCGTGCAACAGATCTCAAGATTCCTGGTCCTGGCAAACTTACTTTGACGTATGCCCCCGCGGATGGGTCAGCGCCGATGGAGATGAACGTCTANGANTTTCCATCGAGTGGTGTGTCGCTGGCAATGTATAACCGGGATGATTCGATACGTGACTTTGCTCGCGCAAGTTTTCGCTATGGTTTAGCCCGAAATTATCCTGTTTATCTTTCAACCAAAAATACAATCTTGAAGGCATACGATGGCCGCTTTAAAGATTTGTTCCAAGAAGTCTTTGATGCTGAATTCAAAGAAGAATTCACGGCGAAAGGGATAACCTACGAACATCGTCTAATTGATGACATGGTGGCGTGTGCCATGAAGTGGGAAGGTGGGTACGTCTGGGCATGTAAGAACTACGACGGTGATGTGCAGAGCGATATCGTGGCCCAAGGTTTTGGTTCATTAGGCTTGATGACAAGTGTANTGATGACACCCGATGGCAAGACAGTAGAGGCAGAAGCAGCTCATGGTACTGTCACGAGACATTACCGTCAGCATCAGCAAGGAAAGCCAACAAGCACGAATCCGATTGCTTCGATCTTTGCGTGGACACGAGGCCTCGCGCACCGAGGTAAGCTTGATCAGACGCCAGAGGTGACGGCCTTTGCAGAAACACTTGAAAAAGTTTGTATCGGCACAGTTGAGCAAGGCAAGATGACAAAAGACCTTGCCTTACTCATTGGAAAAGATCAGCCGTATCTTCATACACAAGAGTTTCTCGATGCAATTGATGAGAATCTTCAGTCTGCAATGTCTTGATGANAAGNNTTGGTCAGGNAATGTTTTCTTGACAGTCACGCAGGTNTTGTCAGGTGCATGNGTGGTGTTCTTGATTTGAAAGGGTGTTCAAATGAAAACAGGCAAGGATCTCATCACGAGGTGTTGGGAATCGTTCGTTGTTGTAGTAGTTATTTGTTGTGCTACTTCATCCTCAGCCACCGCCAATGAGAAGAATTCTGCATATCATCTTTTTATTTTGTCAGGTCAGTCGAATATGGCTGGTCTAAGGCCGGAGGAGTCTTTTATCCCAGAGGTGGAGAAAGCATTCGGGAAAGATCATGTTCTGGTCGTAAAGGACGCTCTTGGCGGGCAGCCTATTCGAAGATGGTACATCGATTGGGAGTCCGCGGATGGAATTAGGCCAGAGGCAACCGGAGACCTGTACCAACGTCTTATGGACAAAGTTCGAGCTGTAACGGTTGGTAAAGAAATCCAGACGATTACCTTCATTTGGATGCAGGGCGAGCGAGATGCAAAGGAAGAGTATGGAAAAGTTTATCGAGCCAGCCTTGAGGGCCTGCTTAAGCAGTTATCGAGTGATTTANAACGAGACGACGTCAACGTTGTAATCGGCCGTCTTAGTGATTTCGATATGGAANATAAAAAATATCACCATTGGACGCTCGTTCGTGAACAACAGGCTGCCTTTGTACGAGATGGTCTAAGGCGTGCTTTAGTCGATACGGATGATCTCAATGATGGAGTAAATCGTCGTGGAAAAGAGATCAGAGATGATTTGCATTATTCAGCATCTGGATATGTCGAGCTGGGTAAGCGATTTGCTAAAGAATCTATTCAGCTAATCAAGGATTCGAATGAAGGTAGCGGTGGGGAGTAAACGGAGAATAAGTTTTCGCTTAAACGTNNGGAAAAGGTAGTAGGGTGACGGATGGTGGGTTTACATACAAGGACCATNGGAATTGTCTTCATCTTGTGCATTTTGATGTACGTCTACGATCAGTCTGCATGCCAAGGCTNCGAAAAAAATACTCCAAGTGGCCGTGTTCTTGTAATCGGAATAGATGGTGTTCGCCCTGATGCACTGAGGATTGCCAATACACCAGCGATCGACGAACTTATCTCAGAAGGTGCATTCACAGATAACACAAAAATTCTTGGTGATCGTTATCGTGAAAACGAAACGATTAGCGGGCCGGGGTGGTCAAGTTTTCTCACCGGTGTCTGGGCAGATAAACATGGTGTTCATGATAATACGTTTCGTGGACAAAACTATGATGAGTACCCACACTTCTTTGTGCACTTGAAGCGTAGTTTTCCNAATGCGGTTACAGGATCATTTGTTGATTGGGAGCCGATTGACACATTTATTCTTCGCGATGCAGATGTGCGAGAAGTTTGCCCAGCATCGAGTGAAGATAGTCTGCTGCAGAAGGATGCAAAACTGGCCAACAAGGCAGCAGAGTTTTTGGTTCATGGTAATCCTGATGCCGTGTTTGTTTATTTTGGTCAGGTTGATGAAATAGGTCATAAGGATGGATTTCATCCAAGTGTGCGAAGTTATCTTCATGCTTTACAGACTGTGGATGACCATATTGCAAGCCTTATACAGTCGATAAAGTCACGTCCAGAATACCTTGAAGAAAATTGGCTTGTGATTATTTCTACGGATCACGGAGGTCGTGGTAGAAAACATCGTGGTGGGCATGATGTCCCAGAAATACTCACTACGTTTCTAGTAGTCAGTGGAGTTCGATCAGAAAAAGGTCTGATCGACGAACCGTCGTACATTGTTGATGTTCCAGTAACTGCGCTCACTCATCTTGGAGTTTNAGTTGATTCAGCGTGGCAACTCGATGGTAAAGCAGTCGGGATCAAATAAAGCGTGGCAGGCTGATTGTCTGCCTTCACTAACTGCTAGTGAGTCTATACGTGCAAGCAACTTTGGACTGAATGACGTTCTCGATACGNGNCAAAGTNAGTCTCGTTACTGNTTTNCTGTACGAGCTTGTTGGCTTGCTTGTAGTTTTTGGTGAACTCNGGGATACTAGACANAACTAGGTCGAATCTTTGGGCGAAGGCGCCCCCAACAGAAGCCCTTACGTGCCAATTCCCCCTAATGCAACTGAGACTCCAAAGCACGGTATGCATTGGGAGTACGCTGTACCTATTGCAACAATTCATGTCCTTACATGTCTGGTTTTTGTACCTTGGTGCTTCAGTTGGAGCGGAGTGATCATTGCAGGTCTCGGCACGGTAATATTTGGCACCTTGGGTATTAATCTTGGCTATCATCGACTATTAAGTCACCGCAGTTTGTCAGTTCCACTCTGGCTGGAGCGTACACTTGCAACCCTCGCAGTCTGCTCACTTGAAGATACGCCTTCTCGATGGGTTGCTAACCATCGCCTTCATCACTGCCATTCTGATGATGAACCAGATCCTCATTCACCTCGCGATGGTGTCGCGTGGTCACATATGGGATGGCTTTTCCGTCATGTTCCACATCGGAAATCAATTAATTTTCTCGATAAGTATGCTCGGGATATTCTTGTTGACCCTTATTATCGTGCCCTTGAACAACACCCAATGGCAGTTCTCTGGATTTATATCGCGCATGCGGTAGTCTTCGGTGCTCTCGGGCTACTGCTCGGATGGTGGACCTCGGGCGATTGGGAAGCTTGTACACAACTTGCTGTGAGTTGTATCGTCTGGGGTGTCTTTTTACGCACCGTTCTTGTTTGGCATATCACGTGGAGCGTGAATTCACTCACCCATCTTTTTGGATACCGGACGTACTCGACGGGAGAAGATAGTAGAAACAATTGGCTGGTGGCCATTTTGGCAATGGGAGAAGGGTGGCACAATAATCATCATTATGATCCAGCGAGTGCTAGTACTCAGCATCAGTGGTGGGAATTTGATATTACGTATTACTTCATTCTCATTCTGAAATCATTAGGGGTCGCAACAGATGTCATTCAGCCACGCCACGCTCGTCAGAAACGGCGATAAGAGGAAAGGACCTCCTGCCGTGCTCTCTTACGAGCCGGCAAAAGGTTCCTTTTTAGCCAAAGTCTTATTCAGCCTTCTTCTTCTGATTTCTACCGGCTTCAAATTCTTCTAAAGAAAGTTTTCCGTCACCGTCTTTGTCGCGGTTTTTAAACCATTTCGGAGCTTGCTCCAGCATGCTCTCTTTTTTCATCGCGCTCTTGAATTCTTCGAGTGAAAGAAAACCATCCTCATCTTTGTCTCGTTGTTTAAATAGCTTTTCGGCGCTTGCTGGTTTTTTTTCCACTTCTTCACCACGTGTTTCATAAATACAAAGCGGAGTGACGGCAGCTAACGCGAGCCATGTTATGCATCGCAACGAACGCATCTTTATACCTCTTCTAAATTGGGGCTGTGATTTTTTCGAATCGTTTGGAGTGTACGTGCTACGTTATGGCCATGCAAGTAAACTAGAGTCCTCAAAGATCTGTTGTACAACTTATTGTCTTGGCAGGGTTTGTGGAGTTATGAATTGAAATGTGAAAGATTCTGCTTGACGGACTGTTTGAAAAGCGATCCTCAAATATNGGNTTAGGGAAGTGATGAAATATTTTTCATTTGTTGTAGTGATTAAATGCGTAGTGATTTTTCTACTTGGTTATTCAGCATCTTTTTTACACGCCGCTGGTGTAAANGGATCAGGTATTCCTGGTTCACCAGAGATGGTCAAGTTGCACAAGCAATGGAAGCCGTTGAATTCTTCCTCAGCAAAGCAAAGAGGGCGAGAACGATTTAATGCAAACAAGTACGGCATGTTCATTCATTGGGGGTTGTATTCTCAGTGTGGTGGTGTNTGGAAAGGNGAACGGATGGAAGAAGGTGGGACTGGCCCAAAGGTGGCCGAATGGATTATGCGTCGAAAGGAAATCCCTCGGGAAGAGTATGCAACGCTTGCTGATAGTTTCAATCCAACAAAGTTTGATGCAGATGAGTGGGTNTCAATCGCAAAGGCAGCTGGCATGAAATATATGGTCATTACATCGAAGCATCATGATGGCTTTGCCTTGTTTGATTCNAAAGTGAGTGATTTTAATGTTGTNAAAGCAACGCCATTTGGGAGAGATGTCATTCGTGAACTTGAGCAAGCATGTGAGCGAGGTGGAATTGCTTTCGGTGTTTACTATTCACACGCTCTTGACTGGCGGGATGGAGGCGACTCTGGGATGAAAGACTTTTGCTATGACGACCCACCGAAGCAAGCCATGTTCGTAAACAATTTTGATCCTGCTGCCATAACATTTAGCGACTACATTACAAATAAATCGTTGCCTCAGGTTGAGGAATTGGTCTCAAACTATAATCTCTCTGAGATATGGCTCGACACACCGATCTATATACCTCCTGATTTTAGTTTCAAATTTTATACAACGATTTATAGAGCAAACCCCGAGATCCTGGTGAGCCAGCGCATCGGGAATGAGTTCGGTGACATTGGGACGCCCGGAGACAATGTTATTCCTGATGAAGCAAGTGAGAATACGTGGGAGGGTATTGCGACAACGAATAATTCGTGGGGTTTTAAGTCATATGACAAAGATTGGAAGTCGCCACAAGAAACATTATTCTGGCTTCTCGAAAATGTCAGCAAAGGAGGCAACTTCCTGCTGAATGTCGGCCCAGATGGAACAGGTGTTATTCCGAAGCAATCGGTTGAAAATTTATTAGCAGTAGGCCGATGGCTGAAGGTAAATGGTGAAGCAATATACGGAACAAANCCATGGNCTATAACCCACGAGGGNCCAGCTGGTATTTCCNTNAAGGGAACCGAGCATCGGAGNAAGCATGGCTTTCAGCTNGATGTTACTAGNGAAGANTTCTGGTTTACCNAAAAAGGTGACAANCTGTATGTGATTGCGATGGTGTGGCCAGAAACGGGCACCGCTACAGTTCGGGCACTGAATGACTACGCATTTACAGGCGTACGATTCCTCGGTTCAACAGAAAAAATCAGTTGGAGAAAAAAAGGGGATTTGATTGAAATCGACTTGCCGGATATTGAATCAAAAGGACTGGGTTATGCCTTGGAATTCTTTCGTTAGTGCGATAATGTTTGCTTTTTGCATTTCAATGTAGAAACGGAAGTTGTATTTTGTCTTTCGCTGTGAGGGAGAATGTTGCCAAAGGGTCGTGGTCGGTTGTCATTTGCTGGTTGAAGATTGAAGGAATGAAAGTATCGATGATACTTCTTCGGCAGTGAGTAAGTTTGCAAGTTCTGGCATTAGAGATGTCTTCGAAGGGAATATTTCATCAACGTTCTTTCGAGGAATTGTATGGAATGCTCCCGTCGCATCTTTAAGCACAATGGGGTCTCCAGCAGACACTTGTAGTCCAGTGGTAACTGTGCCTTTGTTCGTAAGAACAGTCATTGTTTCAAACCCGGCGGCAATTGCTGCGTGTGGTTTTAGAATGTCTTCTTGCAGTGCAATTGTTGAGTGTTTACGAGCAATCTGAGTCAAATCAGGCCCTATTTCACCACCATAGCCGGCAACAATATGGCATTTCGCGCACCCTAAGCGCTCCGAATGAAATATGGCTCTGCCGAGTGATGAACTTCCGATAACGTCTGAAACCATATCGTTTTCTAAAAGATCTTTTCCGGAGCTCGATTGATCGATAAATACTGAAAAAGAAATATGGTTTGTAGTGTTCGTTGCTTCTAATACGGGTCTGCAATCAACTTGTAATCGAAGTGGGGCTAGATTGCTTACATCATACGCAATCACTGACCTTCCTACTACCTGTATCACGGGCGTCTCTTTGTCTATGTGTGTCAAGCCAGGTGAAACAGTCAGTGCTGGTCGTTGAGGTTTCTTGCGGCGTACTGATGTGTCCTTCGTTTGATTTGGTGGTGGTCCGCTCGGAGTTCCTCCAGAAAAAGCCATCGTCCAAGGAACTTGTGTCAGGTCTGTCTCTCCTTCGGTTGTTGTGAGGATCGGAGCAACCCAGAGTGCGTCCTCTGGTTTAGAGTGTGTCGAGTCGACTACAAGATAAAGGCGTTTCGTGCCACGGATGTCGATGTCGATTGCTGCCTTGCCACTACATTCATAAATGGCCTTCCCAGGAGGAACGAAAGATTTGTCGAGTCGCGTGTTGGGCTCGTTCTTTTGAATGAGCGGTGGTTTTGGAAACTCATCGTTTAACGGTATGTTTTTCCAGTCATTTTCTTGGCGGTGCTGTCCCCACCAGGCGGCGTATCCACGGATGTCCTTAGGTCCATTTCTGGCAATATCCAGCATTGCTGAGGCAGCTTGAGAGCTTGAGTTGAAGGCAATGGCATCTACCATTTTTTTTCGGTCAACAAGGGGTAAAGTTTCTGCCATGGCTCGTGTTTTGAGTGAGCCAACGGCACTGTCCGGGTGCAGACGCCATGCTATTCCTGAGAGACTGTCATCCCATATAAGTGGGTCTTCTGAGCGACTTGTGATGAGATCAAATGCTTTCTCTTCTTTTCCGTCACATGCTGTTCCCAAGGCTTCTAAATACCAGCGGTCCCACCCATCAAAGCCATCAGCAAGTTTCTTAAGTAGGTTGCGGCATACTTCAAAAGGTTCGTCGCGGAGAGATATCGCCGCCTCTCGTCGAACAGAAGGAGCGGAATCACTGCATGCTTGTTCTTGGGCTTGCAGCCACAAGCTACGAAGCCCATTCGAGGCAACTGGTGTGGACATGGCACGACGTAATGATCGAAAAGCAGTTACACGTATCTGTGGATTTTCGTGATGTAGTAATTCAGCAAGGCGATTTAAACCTTTCTCTCCACAATTTGGTAAAAGCCATACAGCACGGGCAACAAAGAAGGGTTGGTCAGAATGTGTAAGGGCAATGATCTCTGGTCCTGCATCTTCTCCAAGAGCCTGAAGAGAACGGAATCCGAGAGCTCGAACATGAACCGCCGGGTTTTTCAACGCAGAAATCATTCCAGGAACGGTTGAAAGATCAGGCTTGTCGATCGTTGGAATAAAATCGTTCGGTGCCACTCGGTAAATGGTCCCACTGCCTTTGGGATCTTGCATTCTGTGTCCGCCCACCCCGGGATCGTACCAGTCGCTTATGTAGATAGCACCATCCGGACCGACAGCAACATCTGACGGCCTGAACATACCGGAATGCTTGCTGCCGGAACGCAGTTTCATAAATACGGAACGCTGTAAGGAGAAACCGGCTCCTTGTGGTTTTGGTGAGTATTGAAAGACTTCTCCTCGCGCAGATTCACATACAAGCAGAAGCCCATCTGGATACATCTTCTCGAAGCAGCCATTCTCGCCAAAAACAACACCC